>CAZORO010000423.1:2443-5275 GCA_964581845.1 uncultured bacterium | reverse complement strand
AGAACCGCCGAGCTGAGTTCCTGGTGCTTGAATAGGGACCGGGAAGCCTGTGGGTTGCCATCATGTGGGACCCCAGGAGCCTTTGTGTCAGAAAATCGAAGCGTTCCATGCCGGATACGCATAAAGTAAACCTTTCCGTGTACGCCAGGGGGATTCCGCGGTACCGGTGAGGAGAAGGGGAAAGAAGATGAAAACGCTCAATACTATCATCATTGTTCTTGCCGGTCTGCTTTTGGTTGCCTGTTCGCCGAGGGTCCATCAACCGCCACCAATCGCGGAGGTGCCCATGGATCTTGGTGAAGGTGGCTACGGTACCACCGATTCCACCGGAGTTTATGGGGATGGCCCCAGCTTCTCCGATAGTGCCAATGGAACCGGCATCGACGCCAGCCCCGTCTGGGGGGGACCGTCGGGTGAGCAAGCCATTTCACGGCGGCCTGGCACGGATTGGTCAAGTGATTCCAACCTTGAGACTGTTTACTTTGATTATGATAAATATGACTTGACCGAGAGCGCGCGTAGAGCCCTGCTCCGCAACTCCGAATACCTCCGCTCACATCCCAACACCCGCATCCTGGTGGAGGGAAATTGCGATGAGCGTGGGACGGAGGAATACAATCAGGCCCTCGGTGAGAATCGGGCACTGGCGGTTCGCGAATATCTTACCCAGTTAGGAATCAGTCCTTCACGGATTGATGTCATTTCCTATGGTGAACTACGTCCAGCGGTGGAAGGAACCAGCGAGTCCGCGCGTGCTAAGAACCGTCGCGCTGATTTTAAAGTGGCGGGTTGATCTCCTCTAAAAGATGACTCATTACGTGACCGGCGGGTCCTTGATTGGTGCCCGCCGGTCCGCTTGTTTTTCACCAGGAAATTCACAGATCATCAACAGGCCTTGAATCTATCTTCATTCCGGTTACGATTCTTCCGATATTTTTTTAAGGAATCTATGTTGGGGCGCACTATATGCGTTATGCACTATGAAAAATGGACTGTCCGCAATGAAAACACTCAAGATAGCTCTTGTGATACTCATCATTTTGAACTTAACAGCTTGTGGCAAGAAAAAGAAAACTCCGCCACCATTACTCTCCGACTCCAGTTTGCCCACAGAGGACATTTCGGGAAGTACAGGGTTTGGGGGAGAACCTTACAGTTCCTCGGGGAGTGGATTGGATAGTGGTTCCGGGCTTGGCTCTTCAACTTACGGACCAAGTGACCGTTGGACCGAATCGACCGGTGAACAACCGTTGACTCAGAGACCTTACTCAGGTGAATGGATTCGTGACCCCAACCTTTCCACCATTTATTTCGATTACAATAGTTTTGAAATAACCTCCGAAGGCAAGAGCCTGCTGCAGCATAATGCGGAGTATCTGAGGCAGAATCCTAATCTGAGGGCGCTGATCGAGGGGCATTGTGATGAGCGTGGCACCGAAGAGTATAACCAGGCTCTTGGCGAACGCCGTGCTCTTTCGGTCCGCGAATACTTGATCAACCAGGGGATCAGTTCATCACGGATCGATATCATTTCCTATGGCGAACTACGTCCCGCGGTCGAGGGTAGCGGCGAATCCGCCTGGAGCCGCAACCGTAGGGCTGAATTCAAGATCGCGGGGTGATGGTATTCGGGGAGTAGCGAATTTATTCGCATGAACATACGAAAGCGGATAAATCCGCCACTCCAGTGGTGTGTTTCTTTATGGCGCCGGGCAGAGCACCAGACGGTTCTTCCCAAAATCTCCAATCACCAGATTCCCGTTAAAGAAAGCCAGCCCCTTTGGCGCTTGCAGCCCTCCCCCTTCTGAAGTGGCGGGTCCATATATCCCAAGCAATTTTCCATCCAGTTCAAAACGTTGTAGCCGGTTGTGACCTGAATCAGTCAGCCAGAGCGAGGGCTTGGAGTCCATCGTCATGTAGGCTTCAGTGCCCACCTTATCATCCCAACCCAGGACCTCGAACTCGCGTTGGGGCAGGTAATCTGGACCGAGGACCTGGACACGGTGGTTGCCGGTATCTCCCACGAAAAGCTGGTCCTGGTGAACCGCTAGTCCGACCGGTTCGGAAAACTCCCCAGTTCCTTCTCCTTCCTTGCCAATCAAACGGATAACATTTCCTTCCTTGGATAGCACCACCAGCCGGTTCTTGCCAGTATCCGCCACCACCAGCACATTCCTCGGTCCCCAAAACTCCGCGCGGATTTCCCGCTGGTAGGTTCCATCAGGTCCGTATACCGCGATACGATGCTGCCAGGTGTCGGCCACATAGATGGTTCCATCCTCTCCCACCGCCACCCCGCCCGGTCCGGAAAATTCGGGAGATAGCTCGCCGGTGTTGGGAGTCTGCCCTGGACTCCCAATCGAACGGACCCAGGCCCCCTCCTGGGTAAAGCAATCCACCCTTCCGGCCTTGCTGTTGCAGACATAAAGGACCCCATCCTTCGCCACCGTGATTCCGCGCGGCTGATTGAGCGCATGATTGGGATCCTGGATAACACGTACCCCCGCCAACACTTGTGGGGGTGTCTCCTGGATCTGAGGTACAGTCTCTATCGGGATATCCTGATAACCCGCATAGATTGCGGTTCCCCCGAAAGACTTGAGTTCTTTCATATACTTCTTGAACTTGCGTCCCGCTTGGGCTCCATACTTGTTCTTCTCCACGGTTCCCCAGAAGACGTGAGTCACTTTGTTCTTTTCGAGCAGTTCCTTGGACTTCTTGAAGTCCGGGGTCTTGTATATTGTTTCAGCCTCTCTTAAGCGCAGTGGCATGGCGGTGGTCGCCCCACTGACTTTGCCATTCCAGATGTGTTCGTGATTGGGGACTCCGATG
>CAZORO010000423.1:235-2433 GCA_964581845.1 uncultured bacterium | reverse complement strand
GCCGAGACCCGTCCGAAAATCGAGTAGGGGTCTCCTGGGGCCTCGAGGATCAAGCGCTTGGCATCGAAATCGAAACGCTGGAGGTCAAGCAACCAAAGAATAGCCCTGGCGTCATCGGTGCTCATGTCGCGTGGGCCACCGGGACGCTCTTTGCCGGAGCTTTCCGGTAAAGCATAGGCGAGACCATCCAGTGTGGGTGAGTTCTCAAAACTTGAGCACTTCACATTCATTACCGCCCAGGTTCCAATGACAGTCCATCCCACCGTGAGAATGACCAGGCAAATCTGAGCTCCCTTGAGGAGTGTCGAGAAAATCGATCCCGTCTTTCCGCTGACCGCCTGGTCAGAAGCGATCTCTATCCACGAGGGACTGACCAGCCGGTTGCACAGGAACGCACAGACCACGGCTAGCAGCACCCAGGCTTGGATGTGAAACTTGAAAACCGTGTTCATCCTCATGCTGTCGCCACCATAAAAATCTTTCACAGCGGCGAATTCACAACCGAGGACAAGACCACACGCCAAAATCAGGAGCAGGACCACAAACCGCTCCGCGGAAAGGAATTCCCATGATTGGTCATCCTCCTCCCTCCCCTCGAACCAGGCCCACAGGGCCCACAACCCGGCTCCCAGCATCACTGTCAAAAGTAAAGCAGGAGTGAGAGCCAGATCAGTACTCCCCGTCTTATTCCGGATGAAGAGGATGCCTACGGCCCAACCCGCCAGCATGACCGCGCCCAGCGAAAGCTGAATCGATCTTCCCTGAGCAAGAAGAGGTGGAGCACTACCTCCAGCCACGAATGGGCGAACCGCCGCAAAGACCCTCCCACCCAGCGGAATCGTGAGCAATCCCATGAAGGAGCCAAAAATGAGGAGCCACAAACCCAAGGGCGATTTCACATCCCAGGGAACATCCGCATGTCCTGATGTAAGGGGTACGAAGTGACTGAAGAAGGGGCGGTAAAAAATCGCGAAGACAGCCACAACGGCACACAACCGCAGCAGCAACAAGCCCCCCAAGTGTACATCGGCATTCACTCTGGACATATAAAGCGCGATAAAACCGGCACCGAGACAGGCCACTACCGTGAGGGGAAGAGGGATCCCAAAACGGTGGAAGGCAAGCACGATGCCTCCCGCCAGCAACATCCCCAAACCTAACAGGACTTCCCGTAAACTTTTCGATAGCGGGTATCCTGCCAGCAGCGAGGTTATAACCACCACCGCGAAGGCGGGGATATCCCAGGCATTGGAGACTACCAACGCTCCATAAAGAAGCGAGATAAGGAGTGCGGTGATGATCTGACGGGCCATACCAGTTGAGCGGAGCGAGGCTAGAGCTCCCCAACAACACCCCAGCACTCCCACCTGGAGAGGCATCCCTGACAGGTGGCCGTGAAGATCTCCCCACAAAAATGAAAACCAGGGGTACTCATTGATGGTGTGGTCATTTGGAAGCCAGATTACCCGGCTGGATTCCCAAGGAATGAAGTTCTCACCAGCCTGTGGAGGATAAAAGAGCAGCCAGGGAGCCTTCAGATTTGTTGCAAAGAAGGCGAGATATACTCCCAGCAAAGCCCAATACCAACGGCAGCCGAGATTCCGTAACAGACCCCAGAGACCCTGGACCGCAAGGGCATACACGGTGACCACCATGAGGTTGTAACCCACATGCGGCAAGACCCCGCTCAATTGGATAAGCAGGGCTGTGAGGTAATAGCCATAGTAGTAATAGTTGATGGAGAAGCCCGCCAGCCAGTTGTCGCGGGGCGGGAACTGGCTGCTGTTGAGAATGCTGTTGACGAAATTGAGGTCCATGAACTTTTCGGAACCACCCCCCTTCCACATCCCCTCGATCTCAGGGTTGAAGGAGCGGATCAGGGCCAATCCCAGAAACGCCACGAGAAAAACGATCTCCGATACGATCAGCTCGCCAGGCGCCCTCATGAACCCGGCCCATTTCTTCCATTCCGTCAGAAACAGGATCCCCGATACGATCGCCATGATGAAAAAGAAGAACACCACCAAAGGGGTTCCGTAGATCTCCCCCCAGTGGGCAACCAACCACACTGGATAGGAGACCAGGACCAGGCCGATGACCCGGCACAGGCTGATCCCCCGGTCCTTCAGACCTGGGAAGAGAAAGGCGGCGATGGGCAATCCCACCAATCCGAAAAACTCCAGCGTTAACCACCATCG
>CAZORO010000423.1:0-225 GCA_964581845.1 uncultured bacterium | reverse complement strand
AACCCCGGCATGTAGAGTGGGATTAGGAGTAGATTCCTCTGAGCTGCCTCACCCCCCCAACCCCCCTCTCCCGCAAGGAGAGGGGGATGTGTCGCCCCCATCGCCCAGCGGGAGAGGGGGGCTGGGGGGGGTGAGGTCGCTGTTCAGAGATCCACTCGGTTCCCACCGTATTTCAGTGACCCACCGCTTGGTGTTGCACCAAGCCATGGACCAAACATATCATAG
>CAZORO010000422.1:0-5306 GCA_964581845.1 uncultured bacterium | reverse complement strand
GGAATTGGAATGGGATGCCGCCTACAGTTCGCTCCTCGAAAAGGCCATCCAGGATTATCCTGACCTTGTCTACCCAGTCATCGCGGCTGGTGACACCGACCGTACCGTCTCGCCCGCAATCGGTATGGCGCTTCCTGCCACCACCTATTCAAAGGTACAGCGTCTTGCCGGCCTTAAAGCCAGGAACATCGCGCTGGATATGGGAGGAATTCACCCGTGGGTTTACTCTCCGAATGTGGAAGTGTTCACGGAAATGATGTGGTCTTCCGCGGAGAGCGCGGAGGATCTGATCATGAGAATCGCGAGACGTGACTTCGGAAAGGCTGGTGAAAGTGTAGCCGGAGTCTGGAGCCTCTTTCAACAAGCGTTTGCCCTATACCCATGTATCAACCGCGCGCAACGCCTTGAGAACATGGTTCGTGATGGTGGCGACCTCGTTTTACGTCCTCCCACTCCATCGCAGGTGAAGAACAATCCGTGGAGTGAATTCGTGGATCCCGCGGTCCCCTATCTTCTTGAATCACTGCCCGCGGTGATCAAGATCTGGCGGGAGGGACTCCAACGGCTGCAACAGGTTTCCTCGGAACTGCAGGGAGTGGAGGCCAAATGTCTACGTGATAATGCTTTCTGGAGTGGTTTCTATGCTCAGCTCCTAACGACACAGTACAACACCATCCGTTCACTTAACCTTATACACTGGATTCCGGAGGAATCAGATCCCGAAGCATTGCCCTGGCGGAAGGCCTTTCTGCCGTTATACCGTGATGAATTGGTAAACTGCCAACGCTGGAAGGATCTGTTATTCACCGCGCCCGAGCCACTCATCCGGGTTGAAAAGGAAGCCGCCAATGCGGCCTCCCTTGCACGTAAACTCGATCAAAAACGGCAGGCTTTAGAAAGGTTAGTTGGGAACTGAAGTGGTGTGCTTTTCCATAAAAAACAGGGTTAAGCGTTCCGAGACCACCTGTTCCTTGTAAATCTGGTAACCAAGCTTGCGGTAGAGATGGAGATTTCGAGCACTTTTGTGACCAGTAAAGAGTTCGAAGCGTTGGACTTCAGGAAAGTAGTCTTCAATATGTCCCATCAGGAGCTTTCCCAAGCCTTGGCCTTGAGAATCGGGATGGACAATCAACCTTCCGATGAAGCAGGTGCCATCCCGTGTAAAGGCTCTCACTGAACCGAGGATTCGTTCTCCCTGACATGCTTTCAAAACGGTCTGGTTTATCAGGTCCTCCTGCATCCCGGCCAAAGTCTGTGTCAAAGGTGGGATGCAGGAATCATCATAAAGGATGGCTTCGCTTTGGTAGGCCAGTTTTTGTAAAGCGAGGATCTCTTCCGCGTCCGCAAGCGTAGCGCGCTCCACACAGATTCCCGTGATCATTGTGTATTCTCCGCTGTGATCACCCACCAGGGGTGCTGGAGGAAATGAGGACAGCGGTGACCTTCTGTCCCTTACGCACAGAGGCTTTTGCACTCTCCAGGTCGTCGAATTCAAGCAGGACAACCGCATAGGTCGTATCCATGGAGCCAAACATCGAGGTGGTGGGTTGGTTCTGCATGACGGGCAAAATCCCCTGGACACGAGCGGGGAGCCTTACCCATCCGGTTGGATCGAGTAGCACTTGCATCTTATCTCCAGGGCGCATGAGGCCGGCATCCTCTGATGAGGGATAAACCTCCACCCATAAACGTTCACCTGTGTAGATGTTCACGATCGGTTCGCCAGCCGCGGCAACCTCACCAACCGATTTCCAGACCTTTGAAATGACTCCATCCTGTGGGGCAATCAGCAACATTTCGGATCTTCTCGCCAGGAGCGTATTCAAGTCGCCCTGCTTTTGACGGAGAGCAAACTCCATATCCGCGATCGTCTTTTTCGCGAGCTCTCGCATCTGTTCAATTTCCTGGCGGTAGAAGACGATGCGCTGTTTAAGTGAATCCCTTTTGAGCCGCTGTTGTTCGAGGTTACTGCGGAGTGTGTCGATGGCTTGATGGGACTGGGCTACAGTCAGACGGCGGCTCTCGAGATCGGTGATGAGAATTGCGCCGCCCTCGAAAAGCTTCTCCGCCCGTCGTAACTGATCCTCGTGAATGCGAAGGGTGGCCGAGGCATTGACAATCTCTCTCTCGAGAGTGGGTAGCATCGCCTCAAGGGCATTCAACTCAGCTTGGACCTCAGTCATTTTCTCACGGGTTTGGAATTCTTGAGTTTCCAGTTTCGGGTCCTTGTGGGCCATTTCCACTGCGGTGGCCAAATCCTTCAGCTCATCGCTGGCGGCTTTGATCTCAGCTGATACTTCTTCATCGAAAACCTCGGCCAGAACCTCTCCCTTTCTGACGGGTGTATTTGGCTCCACCTCGATACGTAGAATCTTTCCCTGGGTCCGGGATGACACCTCAACCTCGGTACCCAAGATCACACCGGGGAAGGAGGCTTGTTGGAAGGTATGGGAAAACTGGTAGGCGATGATGCCTACAACAAGGCTCAGCAAAGAGAAAAAAGTGATTGCCTTCATAATGCGTCTCGATATCCGGGGTGGGGGGGGCAAGCCGTTGTCTTTCATCCTATTTCATTGTTGGGGATGGTAATGATGGTACCAGGCCCGGTGGAGTGGGCGCGAGTCTTCCGAGTTCCGCCATCAAAGTCAGCAACATTTCCATGCGGAATTTCTCAGCACGAATAAGGTCAGCACGCGCTTCTAGTACCGCGTTGGTTGCCTTTCTCACCTCAAAATCTGGATTCCCTTTCATGGTTTCAGGCATGGTTTCGGCAGTCAATCGTGTCACCCTTTCCGCTTCTTCGAACTGCTTGGTTGTAATCACCTGGATTCGCATTTCACTGCACGCCACCTTGTAATCTTCATGCGCCTGCCGCACTTTCACCTCAATCGATTTTTTCTGGGCCTCAACTTCGTACATCCGGGACTTGATGTTGAGTTGGTGACGCTTACGGCGGAACTCATTTTCCTTCCTCAAAGACAACGGTATCCTGAGGCTGAATTCCATCAGGACATCGAATGTTGAATCTTCACGCAAGGTGTCCGCAAAGTCCCTGTCATGATCACGGAAACGCCCGCCAATCTCCACCTCAAGTTCTGGCATTTTGTCTACACTCGAAGCACCCTTTTGGAGGGTAGACAATGCCGTGCGTTGTGCGCCGAGGTCAGGACGCCTTGACCATGCTTCCTGAACAAGTCTCTCTGGCTCGGTTTCCTCCAAGACAGTCGCATCGGAAATCACGGGAGGAGCAAGAGATTCTGCCTGGAGGTCCGGATCGCCCCAGATACTCTTGAGCATATCAAGCTTCCGAAGATTCTTCAGGTTTAAATTAGCCAATCGCTTGCGTAGAGTGGAAAGGCTCACCTCGGTGGTCAGCACATCCAGTTGGAGTGCTTCATAATGCTCCAAACGAGCTTTTAATATCCGTAGATTCTCCTCATCAAAAGCAACTTGGATCCGCAGCATCGCGGAGAGGTCTTTGCCATAATAGACGTCCAGATACGCCAAGCTTGAGACTAGAGCCATATTATTGGCGGCCAAGACCAAATCCTCCGTCCGGTCCAGCTGTTTGAGGCGCTCCGATAAGGCATCCGACTTGTTTTTTTGTCTCGACTTGAGGAATTCCTTGGAGAGGGCAAATAGGAGAGATTGTTCATCCTCCTCGAGTTCGCCTTGGATGACTCTGGGATCGTTCCCCCTGCTTGAGTCACGGAGATTGGAGCGGTCTCCCTGCACAATCTCCTTCTCTCCGCGAAGCTCGAACTCCCAACCATCTTTGGCCTTAATTTCATTTATCCCGGCCTCATCCACTAGCCATTCCATATGCTGGCGAAGAACCTCTGGATGAGTTTCCACTGTCCGCTTAATAGTGGACTCAAGATCGATCATCATGATGGGTTCCATCCCTTGACCCATCGCGGTGGGATGAAGGCTCGTGGCTCCAACCATGAGGAGCAAGTGGAGCGTGGCTGAAAGCCAAGCAGTTCGTGTAAAGAGAAAATGGGATGCTAGCTCATTCATCGTTGTGAAATTTGCGCACTCTGCCAACCGACCCGTGAAACACCGGGGCCTATAATCTGCTTACTGATTCCATGCAGGTCGGTATCCGTATTCAGGCTCACCTCAAAAGTGACCTCCGAGAGCTCTTGTTCGCTTCCCTTGCGGAATTTCAGATCGTAAGAGACAACCGTGTATCGGATGTCATTAACGGGGAGAACCGTGTGAACCCGGCTCATCGCCATATCATAATCATCGCACTGAAGACGCAGGATCATATGTTCGCGCCGGCTAACGGCCGAGAAGGGAAGTACTTCCGGAAAGAATGCCAGCAAACGGCAGACAATGAGGATTAGAACGGTACCAGCGGTTACCTGAACCATCAGGTTACTGCCACACCCCATTCCGACTCCTAAGGAGAGGATCAGAGTGGAGGCATCACGGGCACTCGCGATGGCATACCGGTACCTTACGATACTGGCCGCGCCCAGAAGCGCTACCGCACGGATGATCTCTCCACTGATGATGACCATGAACATGGCCCCCGCCATGGCCAGTAACGCATGAGCCTCAATCAGGTTCAAACGGTAACGATCCGGTTTCCGTTTAAACGACAGGAGCACCCCCAGAAAGGCCGCAAGGAACAGTTTAGCGGCTTCATGAAGGCCAAGCTCAATATACTGCCACTGGGATGTATTGAATAACTGCTGCCACTCTTGCATGAATCCACGAGAAACCTATTAGGTCCCTTTCCCCCAACCAAAAATTAACAACTTGTACACACTAGTTTAACAATTCATGGTGCGATTGTCTTGCCATGGGCATTCTTGCATCAAACACCATCCCTATTTCAGTGGTTTACTCGTGAGCAACCCAATACCACGTCCTTTCGGTCCAACCGCGCAGTAGAACATGAAGAAGGTGTCCTCTTCCGGATGATAGACCAGCGATACCTTGTGGGCATATTGTTTGTCGAGGCCGCTGGGGTTTCCTCCAGCCTTGTACAATGGTTCTGGGTGAGAAGTCCAATGAACCAGGTCACGTGAGAAAGCGGCCATGATGTGCGCGCCACCATGTCCGACGCCAAAGCAGATCATGGTCCAATGATCTCCATCACGGAACACCTTACCATCCGAGCAGAACTCCTCGTCATAACCACCTGGCCGGTTGCACACGACCGGATTACCGGGATACCGGGTCCAGTTCACCAGATTGGTGGACACCGCGAAACCCATTTGTTCAATACTCCCATTGGCGGCGTTGTAGAAGTCATAGAATTTGCCCTCATGCTCGATGAGCCAGGGGGCGTA
>CAZORO010000421.1:2051-5315 GCA_964581845.1 uncultured bacterium | reverse complement strand
ATTCCCTCGTTGTCCCTGATGGAGCGCGCGGGATGGAACGCCGCCTCCCTTTGCCACCGTCTTTGTGGAGATCCTACAACTCCGGTCGTGGTCCTTTGCGGGAGAGGGAACAACGGAGGGGATGGATTTGTAGTGGCTCGTCACCTCCTGGGGTGGGGATACCGTCCTCATGTCGTAATGACCCATGGTGCCGAGTCTCTCAGTCCGGACAGCCAGACGAATTGGAAAAGGTATGTGAGTTCTCCTCGTGCCTTGTGGGAGATGTGGGATGCGGACAAAGGGAAGGCCTGTTTCGAGGGATGTCCTGTCGTGGTGGATGCGCTTCTCGGAACAGGTAGCCGTGGCGCTCCTAATTCACCCATCTCGGACTTGATCCAGCTGGCCAACCTGAAAGCACGTTGGATTCTGGGAGTCGACATTCCCAGCGGAGTAGATTCGGCCACGGGAGAAGTCCAAGGGGAAGCCATGCGCTGCCGCGCCACTGTCACCTTTGGACTCCCCAAACAGGGACATTTCCTGCGGGAAGGATTGGATTGCACGGGGGCACTCCATACCGTTGACATCGGTTTTCCTGAAGACCTCCTGCTTAATGCGGAAGCGGATACGGAGCTGGTGACACCTGGCCAGGTGAAGAAATGGCTTCCGGATTACCCGCCATCGGCGCACAAAGGAAGGCGTGGCCGGACATTACTAGTGGCAGGTTCGGCGGAGATGCTTGGGGCAGCCCTGTTGGCGGCAGGGGCCTGTCTAAAGATGGGAACAGGATTGCTGACTTTGGCGCTTCCAGAGTCGTTGAACCTGGCCGCCAAGGGAGCGGTAGCGGAGTGCATGACCCTTCCCCTGCCAGAAAGAGCTCCTGGCCGGATGGGAAGGGGTGGGATGAACCGTTTGATGGAACTCGCGGGCATTAGCAATGCCGCTGCCATTGGGCCTGGACTAGGCAGAGATGCTGAGACGCAGTCGTTGGTGTTGGAGTTCCTGGAAAGGTTTGAGGGACCGGCAGTAGTTGATGCAGATGGACTGAATGCCATCGCGGAGGCTGGAACTGGCAATCTGCTCCTGAAACGCAAAGGTGCCACGGTCCTTACTCCACACCCCGGAGAAATGTCACGGCTTCTTCAACTTCCATCTATCCGGCAAGTGGAACTAGACCGTTGGGGAATAGCGCGGAATGCTTCCTCTCAATGGAGCTGTACGGTCCTTCTGAAGGGAGCCGCGACAGTGATTGCCTCCCCAGGACAGTTGTTAGCGGTTAACCGGACCGGACACCCCGTTATGGCCCAGGGCGGAATGGGAGATGTTTTAACTGGGATGATCCTCTCCTTACTCGGACAGGGGCTGGGAGCCCATGAATCTGCTTCTGTTTCAGCGTTCCTTCATGGGCGGGCGGGCGAAAAAGCAGGAAAGAATGCAGGGACACTCGGAATTACCGCTTCTTCCCTGATTGACTTCTTGGGGACAGCAGCTATGGAGCTGACTGGTTCCCTCCAGGCCACCAGTTGGG
Organism: uncultured bacterium; assembly: GCA_964581845.1. Classification (GTDB taxonomy): domain Bacteria; phylum Hinthialibacterota; class Hinthialibacteria; order OLB16; family OLB16; genus OLB16. The sequence goes on along the minus strand of CAZORO010000421.1, from coordinate 3,811 downwards.
TGGCTTAATGACAGGCGGAAGCTGAACAAGAAAGGAAAGGAACCGGATGGCGGATATCCTGATTTACATTCTTTTGGCCGTTACGTTCGCGGTTATTGGCCTTGCTGCGGGTTACTTGGCCCGTCAGATGATCTTTGAAAGAGATATCGAGAGCGCGCATCGTCAAGCCCAGCGGATTATCGCGGAGGCTCAGAAAGAAGCTCAAGCGCGCCGCCGTGAAGCAGTCGTAGAGGCCCGCGAAGAACTCAGCGAGGAGAAACGTTCCTTTGAGAAGGAGGCTAGAGAAACACGGCAAGAACTGATCCAACTCGAAAAACAGCTTGCCAACCGTGAGGAAGCCCTCGACAAGCGCACCGAGACCTTTGATGAAAAGGAACGTGACTATGAAAAGAGGAATAAAATCCTCGAAACCAAACTGAAATCCGTGGAGGAGGAGGAAGCCGAGCTAAAAACCACGCTCGAAAAGCAGCGTCAGATCCTCGAAACCATCGCTGGAATCACTGAGCAGCAAGCCCGCCAGTTGCTCCTCGATAACCTCGAACAGGAGATGCAGCGCGAGCAAGCCCTTGTCATTAGCCGTTATGCCGAGGAAACCAAGGAGATCTCCAAACGCAAGGCCCGCGAAATCCTGGTGAGCACTATCCAACGCATTGCCTCGGAAGAGGTCCAGGAAACCACGGTGAGCACCGTACCCCTCCCAAGCGATGACATGAAGGGGCGGATTATCGGACGCGAGGGACGCAACATCCGTGCCTTCGAATCCACCACCGGCATCAACCTGATTATCGATGATACTCCCGAGGCGGTTGTTTTATCGGGTTTTGACCCGATCCGCCGCGAGGCCGCGAGACAAACCTTGGAACGTCTCCTGGCGGATGGACGTATTCATCCCGGACGTATCGAGGAGATCCACCACAAGGTCCTTAAGGAGATGGATGACACCATCAAGGATGCTGGCGAGACTGCCGCCTTGGATGCAGGTGTCCCCAACCTGAGTCCCGACTTGATCCGTCTGTTGGGACGTATGAAGTACCGGACCTCTTATGGACAGAATGTTTTGGCCCATTCAGTGGAAGTGGCCCACATCGCCACCATGCTGGCCAACGAGCTGGGTGCCGACCCCACTGTAGCCAAGAGAGCCGGTCTCCTGCATGACATCGGCAAGTCCATCGATTGGGAGATGGAGGGGTCACATGTCACCATCGGAATCCAGCAACTTAAACGCTGCAAGGAGAAAGATGAGGTTATCCATGCCGTCGAGGCGCATCATGGGGATGTGGAACCGAAAACTGTCGAAGCGGTCTTGATCCAGATAGCGGATGCTGTCTCCGCCTCGCGGCCTGGGGCACGGCGTGAAACCCTGGAGACCTACATCAAGCGTCTGGAACAGCTCGAGGAGATCGCCACCTCCTTTAAGGGGGTTGACAAGTCCTTTGCGATCTCAGCTGGACGCGAGGTCCGCATTATCGTGGATCCAGTCAAAGTCGATGATCCCGGCGCGGCTAAGATGGCACGTGATATCAGCAAACGGATCGAGGAGGAACTCCAGTACCCCGGCCAGATCAAGGTGACAGTCCTGAGAGAGATGCGTGCCACCGAATACGCTCGCTGAGGAATCATTAACCCGCTGGAACGAGAAGACTCTCGTTCCAGCGGCTCCAGTACAACCCAAGGAGTGGCGCACTCAATCGCCCGTGGGCGCAACCAGCGCAATAATTAGCCCCAACCCCGGGGGGGAAGGACGCGCCTCCCCGCATGAC
>CAZORO010000421.1:0-2041 GCA_964581845.1 uncultured bacterium | reverse complement strand
CCACCCCTTTTTGTGCCAAATTCTTCGCCTTGGGCCCCAACCCCCATAATCACCCCCCCACTCCGCCGGGAGGAAAGGACGCTCATCCCGTCATGACCCTTCGCCACACCACATACTTTCTGACTGGTGTGGCGCTGGTCTTCTTTGTCCATGTTAATTCTCTTCGCGCGCAATGGGATCTGACGGCTTATCTTCGAGCCGCCGAAGCTCTGTGGGCGGGTCAGAATCCTTATCCGCTCCCGGATGAGGATAAAGAGATCGTCATGACCAATCTGACGATCTATGTTTACCCGCCTTTATTGGCTCGTGTCCTTTCCCCCTTGTCCAGCTTGCCCCTGCCATTCCTGAAGACCAGCTGGTTCCTACTCCAGTGCATCGCTTTCGAGAGCCTTTATTGGCTCGGACTGAGACTGGCAGGTAAACGCTTCGAGCGTGTGACCTGGCTTCTCTATCATGCCGTTGCATTGCTTTATGACGGTGTGTTTACTGACCTGCGCGCGGGAAACACCGCGCTCATGGAAACCGCCATCTTGACCGCATGGGCGGTGCTCCATCTGGAGAAACCCATTTCCGCCGGCCTTCTCCTGGGGGGTCTCCTCGCGGTCAAGCCTTTGGTGGTGTTTGTTTCGATCTGGGATCTGGTCCGGGGACGGTGGAAGGCCCTGTTCGCGGTGGCGGGTGTGACCGGGCTCCTTTATGGGGTGATGTACCTCGACCACCGTTTGTATCAGGCATATCAAATTTTCCTACACTCTAGAACCTTTCAGAGGATCATGGATGAGCACACCGTGGGGATCTACAACAGCGCGACCGTCTCCGTTGGCTTCCGCTTGTTCACTGATCAAACCATGTTCCGCCCCATCGTCATTATGCCTTCGCTGGCCTATCTCTTCACCTTTCTGGTGCCCATCGCGGTGTGGGTTGCGGCCTTCTCGGCCTGGCGGCGGATGGATGAGGTGGGGATGCCCATCCAGGAGCAGAACCGTCTCGGTTTTTACCTTCTTCTCCCCTCAGTTTTGCTGACCATTCCACGTGTCGCGGACTATACCCTGGTTTGGTTCTTAATCCCTCTCTTCTACGGTGCTTGGGAGGCTTGGGAGAGGAAGATATGGTCAGTTTTCATGCTCTACTCCTCCGCCGCGATCATCGGGAACCTGCCCGTGCATCCGGCCAATCTGGTGGAGCTCACCTTTTCGTATCATTGGATGCATTACCGGTATGTATCCTTGATCTTATTCTGGTGGGCGGCATGGCTATTGATCCGTCGGCGGGTGGGTGTGCCGTTGGATTAAACGACCTCACCCCCCTGCCCCCCTCTCCCGCGAGGCGAAGGGGATGCCTCCCCCCTCTCCTCACGGGAGAGGGGGGCAGGGGGGTGAGGTCACAGAATTGACTCCAGAGAATCACCAAGCTTATCCTTGCCAGCGAGGGGAGATACACTTTCGATTTATGGCTCAGGAACCCATCCGCATCCTCCGTCTCATCGCGCGGCTCAATGTCGGCGGTCCGGCGATCCATACTCAACTGCTCACGCACTACCTCAAGGACCGTGGCTATGACACCCTTTTGGTCACCGGACGCGAGGAGAACCGCGAGGGCAACATGCTCTATATCGCCAAGGAGAAGGGGATCGAGCCGGTTATCATCCCGGAACTGAGCCGCGAGATCCGTCCCAAACAGGATTGGATCAGCTACAAGAAAATCCGAACGCAGATCGAAGAATTCCGCCCGCATATTATCCACACACACACCGCCAAGGCGGGAGCTTTGGGACGTATCGCGGCGCACAAGTGTGGCGTGCCGGTTGTCGTGCACACCTTCCATGGCCATGTCTTGCGTGGCGAGTTTGGCCCCATCAAGTCAGAGATCTTTCGCAGGATCGAAAAGTACTTGGCGCGCTTCTCGGATCGTTTGATCTTCATCAGCGGTACCGGGCGGGATGAACTCATCAAGCTGGGGGTAGCCCCGCCTGAGAAATTCGAGGTGGTTCATCTCGGACTGGAGCTCGAGAAGTTCCGCGATGCCAAGAAGAAAAGGGGAG
>CAZORO010000420.1:0-5342 GCA_964581845.1 uncultured bacterium | reverse complement strand
ATAAAGCGTGAATCCATTGATGTAGTAGTCATCAAAGGGGCCATCAAAAGGGTTCGGCCAGAGGCAGACCTCCGGCATGGGCCAATCCTTCAGCTCGGTGGACTCGCAGCGTCCAATCGCGCGATGGTTCATATGAGCCATGCGGAAGAAACCGACATAGCGCTTCAGGATCGTGTCGTAATAAAGCGTCGTTTGGGTATCGCTCATGTGCGCAAGGAGCGGCTCCAGTGAGGGAGTCCATTGGATCCCGTCGGGAGAGAAAGCAGTACGAATCAAGAGATTCTTCGATTCCCCGTAGGGATTCACGCTTTTGGGGCTGCGTTCCTTCAAGGCTGCGATTTCCTCTTCGGTACCCCCGCACATATACGCAATTCGGTAACGCGCCTCCGGTGGAGCGGTGGGATCGATGAACACGGAGCTGCCATGAAAGGAGTGGCCACTGATGGCTTCCCCATACACGATGTTGTTGGCCGTGCTCCCCTTGAACTCAACGATTCCCAGGCTGGGTTTAGCCCAGTGCAGGCCATCCTCGGATTCCGCATAGCAGAGCTGCCCTTCGATTCCCGTATCGCGCGGAGCGATCGCTTCATACCAGAGACGGTACTTGCCGTTGTCATAAAGGAGGGTGTGATAAGCGAGGCAGTATTCCCAGGGCTGGTCATTGGGAAGAACGATCCCCGTTTTAGTGGCGGGTTGGGCCTCAAGCCGGATTCCATAGGGTGTTTGGTCCGCGCGTCCCCAGATCTCACCCAGCCTCGCGGGATCGTCATCATAGCGGGGAGCTTCCGAACCATCCGCGAAGTAGTAGCTGGTCCTGCCGGGAAGCAGATACCTCCAATCGATGAAGAGGTGCGGACCGGGATCGAGCGGGTATGGCTCCAGGTCATAACCATAAAGAAGGAAGTTCTCGCTCCAGGGGGGACGTTCCGCTCCCTCCACTCCGCTCAAACCCTTGGCGGGATCCGCCCAGGGAGCAGGCGCCGAACCTGTCTGGGCCCCCAGGTTCTGACTTGCCAGGAGTAGCACTGCCATCAGTATCCCCTTGTGATGTGCTGATAGCCGGATAAAGCACCCTAGGATAATCGAGACCATTTGTAGACCTCCCACCCATGCGATGATTTGCTTGTCTTTTCCAGAACCTTACGGGCCATCCATCTGAAAGCCGCCTTCAGGTGATCCTCTTCCATATTGGAGCCAGATATGAAAACGTTATCATAACATCCGGGAAGATGGTACATCTTTCTTTCAGATGCTTGAAAATGGCTTAGGAAAGGCTAGTCGTTTTTGATTATGATCATGCGTTTGATGATTGTCCTGATGGTCCTCAGCTCCTCCGTTGAAGTGTTGGCGGGACAGCGTTTTCAAACTTTCGGCTCCAGCCCGGGTTGGGAGGGTATCAATAATATGACCCCGGTCGACCCAGTTCAGGTCACTCAAGACTTCGGGTATTCCGCCTCGAATCATGTTCATGGTGGCGCTCCGGGAGAAGCGGGAGGGCGTATCTGGAGGACAATCACTCCCGCTTTCTATGGAAAAACCATCGAGCCCTTATCTTTGAATGATCCCCTGAGTGCTTCGGGAACCTTCCGGGTGATCCAGGCGGCTGGTGGAAGTGGTGTGATCTTCGGCTGGTTCAACCACCAAACCATGGGTTGGCGCCCCCCCAATTGGATCGGGTTCCGTCTGGATGACGGTAATAAGGTGTTTGTCGAATACAATTCCTCCCATAACCAGGCTGGCGGAGACAGGCTCCCTGGAGATCCCACCCGGGTCATTGGTAATGTGTATCAGTGGACCTTCCGGTATGACCCGCTGGGGGGGGCTGGACGGGGCCTGATGGAGTTCGAATTGTCGGGACCGGAATTCTCGAATCCGGTCCAGTTTTCAAAAAGCCTCGATTCGGGAATCAAAACCAGTGGCGCCACATTCACCCATTGGGGGATGGTGAATGTGCAACGTCCAGCCTCCTCCCTGAGGTTCTACCTGGATGACGTCACGATTGATGGCGTGCTTGAAAGCTTCACCTCTGATCCCCTCTGGGATGGCGAGGGGAACCGTATCACCTATCTCGACTATGCACTGCCAGGCGCCAACCGTTTCGGATACTGTCCGGACACTCAGTTGGCGGGCGGTGAGGGAGCGGGTGAAATCGGCGGAAGGCTCTGGCGGACAGAGGAAAACCGCCCTGATCTGGCTGGCTCCTATGGCGATAATGTTGGCTTGCTCACCATGCAAGACCACCTGTCGGCCTCGGGGAAGATCACCATGACCGAGGGAGCACCCGACAGCGCGGCCATTCTCGGCTGGTACAACTCTTCAGGAAGAGGCTGGCCAGCAAGGAATGTGATGTGTGTGGTCATTGAGGGCCCCAGCCGTGTGGGACACTATTTCCGTCCTTACTATGGTACTTCCCAGTCTGGTGTTTATCGTGACTCTGGCAGCGGCCCTGTGATCCTCCCCGATAGCCAGCCGCATTCCTGGACCATGGAATACGATCCACAGGGTGGCGGGGGGAATGGGTTGCTCACCATGACTCTCGATGGTATCGCCAAATCCCTCACTCTCGGTGCTGGGCACAAGAGTATCGGCGCGGAATTCAACCGCTTTGGTCTGTTCACTTTGGAACTGAGCGGAGCGCAAGCCAGTGTCTATCTGGATGATATCCAGTACACAGTGAACACCACGGATCTCGAGAACTGGTGCCTGTACAGGTGAAAGCGATAATCGAAGTCTGTTCAAAACACCCATAGGGTTCGCGCAAGAGGTTCTCAAGAGTGGGAAGGGCCTTTTCAATCAGATCGGAGCTGGTGAGAGCGAGCGTCAGCTGTGCCTTTACTGTTCCTGGGATTACCTCCATCTTGATACGGATCGAATCTTCTAAAGGACCGGTGACTCTGCGGCTGATAACTCTGTCACGGTATTTGGTGGAGGGGAGAATTTGCAGTGTTCGGCGTACCGCGTCTGAAATCAGGTCCGATTGGGCGCTCAAGGTGATGGTTCCGGGTTGAGGAAGGGAGGCCATGGAGGACCTCCTTTCTCAAAGTCAGTTGCCGTCCGGTTTGGGCATCAGACGGTTCAGTTTGCCAGTCTCCACATGCAACTGCACAAAGCCGCACGCCGGACAGACCAGCGCGCGAGTCGGCACCAGGGCTTCCTCGAAGGTCCAGAAGCGTGTTTTGTCCGGACGGAAATAAAGGCGGCTGTTCCCTTGCAGACGTCCCTCGATGAGCAGGTTGTGGCCACAAGCGGCACACCTGCCCTGGGCGGCCTCGGCTTCCTTACGCCCGGTGGTCTTCTCGATGACCGCCTCCAGCCCCTCTTTCGTAAAACGAGTGGAACCCCCCACCTTGTAGAAAGAGAGAAGCCCCTCCTTCATCCAACGGAACAGGGTGGGTTGACTGATCCCAAGGAACTCCGCCGCTTCCTTAATGGAGAACCAGGATTTCCCCGCCGTGCTTTCATATGGAACGGATTCTGTTTGGGCCACATCCACCCTCAAATGATAGTGTCATTAACTCTATTATACTATTGTATACTCTCATATTCTATCTTCAATGTCAAGAGAAAAAAGGAGGTGACATGCCTAGGCTTTTTTAATCGTGTCGGGTACCCTCGTTCGGTGAGGTCTCCTAGATGAAGTGCTGGCCATGGAAAGCGAGGAAGTGGATCCGAGGTTGTAGTCCGGATCTCCTTTACAAAGGTGGAGGAAAGTCCATGCAAAAACCTATTGTTCTCAGAATACTCATTATCCTGACCGGTATAAAGTTGGTCTCTCCATGCTGTTGGGGGGAGGAGGCTTATACGCCACCAGAACAGTTCATTGCCGATAAACCCACCGATCTGGCCGCCATTGTCCGTGTCGATCAAATTGAGAACTGTTGGGCTCGAATCGAGGGTGACATGATTCCCTTCATTACCTCCACCTGCACTCTGATTGAACAGATCGCGGGAGATAAAACCTGGCCCAAGGATGCAAGCCAAACCATCCTGCAATCTGACTGTTCAAGTATGATCGAGATAGCATTGGCTCCACCTCCTCTCTTGGGATGCAAGTATTTTGTATGGGCCACAGTGATCCCAAAGTCCGAACCAGTCGAAGGAGTCGATGCCGATTGGGTTGCGCATCCCCAAGGCTTCCTCCTTCTACGCGGGACTGCCGGGAATGAATTCATCTATTGGGATCAAAAGCGGTATCGTCTTTCGGACCTTAAAAAAGCGCTTAATGCCGATGTAGCCCTCGGATTGGACAAGATCGAGGACCCGGCGAAAAGGATAAAGATCGCTGAGCAAAGAATTGCCCGGGGGCAGAGCCTTGATGTAGATTCCATGATCCAGGGACTCACCCAGATTATCCAGGACCCAGAGGGACAAGCGAAATTCATCAAGAAGCCACAAAAATCAGCAGTGGAGGAAGACCTCGAGTTCTTTGGAGAAGTAGATGATCAGCCCCACTACCTCTGGTATCAAAGTCTGGCATTGCTTAGAGACCTGGGGAGGATCAAAGAGCACCGCGGGAAGGTTATTGACGCACTGATTCCTTTTCTCGCCCATAGCCGCCCCCGGATCCCATATGTGACCGCCCTAGCGCTTGCCGATCTGGGAGATGACCATGGCAAAGACCTTCTGCGCAAAGCCCTGGAGGAGGAGGCAGTTGTAGTTTCCGCGGAGGGTGAAACCTCCATGACTTTTTATGGCCGGTATCACTACGATGATTCATCCGTCCTGGCATCTGCATATGCCCTTGGATTGATTGGGGACCGGCAAGGATTCGAAAACAAGGATCTTAAGACCCGGATTGTCCATGCGGATGGGCTGATGGAGAGAGGCGATAGCGGGGTAAAAGAAATCTTGCGGGGCTTGGTGGTGAACCTCGACAAGGAGGTTCAGCAGCTGAGAGATTCTGGAACCCTGACTCAGGTGCGCGATCCATCAGATCAAAAGGGACGTTATCCCATCACATGGATCAAGGTCCATTCCATGCTTGCCCGTTTGGGTGATGATGAAAGTCTTAAGGTACTGGTCCGTGCTTGGATGGAGGAGTTGAAGACCTATCCGAAGAATGATGACCTGGTTCCTCGATCCAGAATTGTGATGTTTGATTGTCATTCCAAAGGCTGGCATACACTCAATCGGGCCATATATGCTTCAGCGCCAGACCCTGAAAGTCTGCTGCCCCGGTTGAAAGGACTGTTTGCTGAGGACCCAGAATGGAATGAGAGTCCATTGGTCAACCTGCGTGCAGCATTAGGCGATGCCTCCGCTGTTATCCCGAAAGAGAAGAGTGAGGATCTTGCTTCAATTAAAACGCGCATCGAAGAGGGGCTGAAGAGCGATGATCCGGA
>CAZORO010000419.1:0-5361 GCA_964581845.1 uncultured bacterium | reverse complement strand
AATCGAGAGCGCTGGTGGTTGAGAGATCGCCAGGGGCTCCGGTCTCATGGGCCAGCTTGCCATCCACATACAGGAAGAGCTTCGGTCCTTGCTTCACCGCCGCTACATGGGTCCATTTCCCAACGGTGACCTCGACCCCCTCGGTTCCAGCGCCGCCACCCCCCTCGATCCGCGCGAAGAGCAGCCCCTTATCGACCGCCACACGCAGGGGATCATCTCCACTACGCGCCCAGGCGCTGAAGATCTGCATGAGCTGCCCTTTGGGCAATTGGTCCGGACAGAACCAGGCGGCGAAGGTGTAGTCCTTGGTGGGGAAACTGGGTATGCGATAACGTAGCATTCCATTGCCCGCGAAGGCCACCGCGCCATTCTCTTTGCCATTCCGGTCCGCCGCGCCCTTCACATTCTGGGAGTGTTCCAGGTAACCATAGATGGTGGAGCCATCTCCATCGAGATGCGAGGCCGCCACGAGTCCATCGGCACGGTATTCCATGAGAGCGGGATGGTCGATGAATTCATTCTCTACCGAGGGGTCGATGGTGAAAGAAGATGGAGGCCCTTCATTGGGGTGAGATCCATGCGGATTGGAGGCGATCACCCGCCACCAGTATGCAGTTTTTGGCTCAAAGGATTCACGGATCACCATCCAGCTCTTCCGGGTTGGCTCGGAGCGGAAAATGATCTCGTCCATGCCAGCGGTTTTGGCAATCTCCAGGACATATTCATTGCTTCCCTCACCATTCATGCCAGTCCAGGAAAACTTGTTGGGTCCGGATGGTAACTTTGCCATCCGGCTGGGTGCGAGGAGAGAAAAGGCTGGTGGTGGAGTATTCACTACCGGTAGCCAGGAGGCATACTCGGTTCCCGCCGCGCCCGCCGAGGCAAAATCGCGAAGGATGACAGGCCGTCCATCCGTGCCTTTAAATCGATAGGCCACCAGTGGCGGAAACTCGCCGGTCAGCTCGACTGGTTCGGCATCGAGATGGGCATAATCCAGTGCGGGGATGGCATTGCAGTCATAGGGATTGTCACGCTGATCGAAGGCCAGCAGAACTGGTCCATGGTAGAGCGAGATCTTCCCGGCACAGGCGCCATCGCCCACCCAGGTCCGCAGTGACATATCCAGATCAACTTCAATCGTATCACCCGGTTTCCACTCACGCATGTTATGGAGGTATCGCCCTTTGCAGGTGTCGATCAACTCTTTTCTTATTTCGTTTCCATCAGGTGTCTTGACCTTGGTTGTCTTTGACCAGGCGGGGATGCGGATACCCACGGATTCGAGTGGGGTCGAGCCCGAGGGTTCCACGGTGATTTTGATGTGGCCATCGGCAGGATAGTTGGTCTCCTGTTTGATCTTCACATGTAGCCCCTCGGAGAGGTCGAACTCCGCTTCCATCGGTCCGAAATAATTGATGACAAAACCCTTCCCGGAACCATCGGTGAGGATGCCCCACTCCGAGATGACACCGATTCCACGCGGGGCGTTGACCGAACAGCAGTTGAGCTCCGGTGTTCCGGCGCGGGATTGAAAAACAATGGTGTGGGCCGAAGCCTCTCGCTTGCCATCCATAGGGGTGTTGTATGTCCACCAGCGTCCAGAAGGGTGCTGAGAACCGAGGATGCTGTTGAACAAGGACAGCTCGAGCTCATCTCCAGCCGTGGATTCAAGAGGTCCCATCAAGTGCGCCATATCGGTACACAGCGCCGCCCAGGCGGTGGTGCAGCAGGTCTCGATCGCGCCAGGTGTGTAAGGATTTCCAACCGCCTGTTCACCGGTGGAAAAGCCACCGGTGTTGTGGCGATCCAGGTGGGCAATACTACGCCATAGGTTGATGAAGGCGGTCTTGTAGTCCTCATTGCCGGTGATCTGGTAAAGCTCCACCAATCCCTGAAGGTCATGCAGGCTCTCCCAGCGGGGACGTGGAGTGCGGTAGAACTCCACACCCGCCAGCCCTTGACGGAAATAATCGCCTGCCTTCTCCCAGTCCTCCTCGACCATTTTCATCATCTTGAGGTAGCGCTCGTTGCCGGTGTGACGGTACAGGCGTCCCATCGCGGTAAGAATCGAGAGGTTCATTTCATCCGAGCCCACGGAAAGGGGACGTTTGCCGGGGTCGAGGAAGGTCTTGCAGACCAGATTCCCCGCGCGGGTGGCACATTCCAGCGCGGCCTTATCGCCGGTGTCTTCATACCACATGAGTAAAGCGGTGATGGCATGGTAATGCCCCCACAGATCCCAATTCCCCAGCAGCCGTTCCTGCTTAGGGAAGGGGCCAAGATAACCATCCTCGGCCTGGGTGGAGATAAACTCAGCGATGACCGTTTTAAGGAGTTCCTCCAAACGTGGATCCTTGATCATGCGGCGTGCCTGGATCGCGGAGATCAGGTACTTCCCGATGAACTCCCCCGCCCAGGGTACTAGCTGCGGAACCGGCTCGCGATCGCGCATGCGGAACATCTCCAGCATCCCCGGATTGGCGATGGGGGCGGTCAGAAGCCAGTTGTCCAGGTTGGCCTGAACCCTTTCACCAACGACTCCACCGAAGGAGTAATGGGTCTTGTCTGGAACCCTATAGGGAAGCTGTCCCATCACTTTCACCTCCGCGGAACTGGCCTGAGCCAATAAGAGAGCGGTCAGGGCAAGAAGTACAATCCTTATCTTAGCCATGCTGTTGCCTCCGAGTTTGGGGTGCAATGGGTGCTCAGCACCCGGTTGATGACCTCCGCCACAGATTTGCAGTCATCGGCGGAAAGCCACTGGTTCAAGGAAATGCTGATGCAACGGTCATAGAGCTCATCCGCCACCGGGCAATCCCCCTTCGTATAACGGATGTTTCCACCCTTGCTGGTATAGTGCTGGCAGGTGTAGACACATTCCTCTCCTCCACAGGGACCTGTTTGGAGCACCACGGGCAACATTTCGGAGTAGATATGCCAGTCCAAGGGGGCATTCTTGCCACGCATCCCGCATTGCAGTCCTGCCACGCGAAGATCCTCCACAATCCTCTGGCCGAGTTCGATGGTCTCCGCGAAAAAGCGCAGGCAATAACCCACATCTCCTTGGGGGTCATTCAGCTTCTGGGGGACAATCTCCTTGAAAGTCTTCAGCTTTTTCAAAACACGCATCTTTACCGCATTCGATCTTTTGAAAGTACCAGGCATCCGTTTGAATTGCACTACATTGACCGCCGCTTCGAGCTCGGACATGCGGTAGTTGGTGCCACAGAAGAGCTCTCCCTCGTATCGTGGAAGACCGAAACGGTCGGGACGCCACAAGCCACCGCTCTCAGCGAGCTGATTGGCACGTTCCCAAAGGTGGGTGTCATTGGTGATCACCATCCCGCCCTCACCACCACCCACGATCTTGTAGGCGGAGATACTGAAGGTTCCCAGGTCGCCCCAGGTTCCCACCGGTTTTCCATGGAACTTCCCATAGCAAGCCTGGGCGCAGTCCTCGATCACCTTGAGATTATGTTTCTTGGCGATCCGCATGACCGCCTCCATGTCACAGACCGTACCCATGACATGGGTGGGGGCGATGGCCACGGTGCGCGGGGAGATCAGGGACTCGATCTTGGCGGGGTCGATGCAGAGAGAGGTATCCACATCGCAGAAGATCGGAACCCCTTTGGACATGACCACCGCCGAGGGTGTGGCAAAAAAACCGATGGCGGGGCAGATCACCTCGGTTCCTGGGCCCACTCCTACCGCCACGAAAGCGCTGTGCAAGGCTCCTGTCCCAGAGCTGACCGCCAAGGCGTGTTTGACCCCGAAGGTCTTGCGCGCGAACCGTTCGAGCGCCTGGACCTTGGTTTCCTTGAGGTTGGCGTAGTAGTTCCCCAGGAATGGTCCCTCACCCCAGTCCTCGGCCTCGACTGTCTTGCGGATCTTGGCGAGGGCCTTCTTCGACAGGCCGAACCGTTCGGCCACCGACATGAATTCCTCGATGCCGATCTTGGGTTGGCCCTTGCCCTGGAAACGGGTCACTGCCTTCAGGCTGCCATGAAGGGCAGCTTTTTGTTGGTTACGGTGGTTGGGCATTGGGTTGCCTCCCTTGACACTTCCCCCTCCGGATGCCATGACACCTAGAGGTCATCTTTATCGACGGTAGAATAGAACTCGTATGTCACAGGACAAGATCGTTATCCGCGGGGCGCGCGAACATAACCTCAAGAACATCAACCTGGAGATCCCACGGGACCGGCTGGTGGTTTTCACTGGTGTTTCCGGCTCCGGAAAATCCTCCCTGGCCTTCGACACGATCTATGCTGAAGGGCAAAGGCGCTATGTCGAATCCCTCTCCGCTTATGCCCGTCAATTCCTTGGCCAGATGGAGAAGCCCAAGGTAGACTACCTGGGCGGTCTCTCGCCAGCGATCTCCATCGAGCAGAAAAGCTCCTCCAAGAATCCCCGTTCCACGGTCGGCACGGTGACCGAGATCTATGACTACATGCGCGTCCTCTGGGCACGGGTGGGAATCCAGCATTGTCATCGTTGTGGCAAGCCGGTTGGCGCGCAATCGACCGAGCAGATCATCGAACGCATCCGTCAACACCCCGAGGGTACCCGTCTGATGCTCCTGGCTCCGGTTATCCGTGACCGCAAGGGGGAATACCGTGACCTCTTCGAGGATATGCGCCGGGATGGGTTTGTCCGAGCACGGGTGGATGGGGAGGTCTACGAGCTGGATCGTCTGCTTCCCGCCGAAGGCAAACGCACCGCCGAGATCGAGCTTGATAAGCGCCTCAAGCACACCATCGAGATTGTGGTTGATCGCATCATCCTGCGTGAGGGAATCGAGTCTCGTCTGGCTGACTCGGTCGAGACCACGCTGGAGAAGGGCGAGGGGTTGCTGGTCCTCAAGGTGATCGATGGACCCGAAATCCTGATGTCTCAGCGTAGTGCTTGTATCGATTGCGGAATCAGCTTCGATGAACTCGCCCCGCAACACTTCTCCTTCAACAATCCCAAGGGATTCTGTCCGGAATGCGATGGATTGGGAAGAAAACTTGAATACGATCCGGACCGGATTGTGCGCGACCCCTCACGCTCTATCCGCGGGGGAGCCATTGGGCCTATCAGGAGCGCCTTTGAGTCGGGCAAGCAATCACACTGGTCGCGGGTGATCCGTCACAACCTGCGCGAGTTGGCCGACTTCGCGGATTTCAGCCTCGAGACCCCTTATGGAAAGTTGAAGAAGAATCAGAAAGACCTGATCATGTATGGCCCTAGCCCTAAGGAACGGGGTTCGTTGGCTTGGAAGGGGGTCATTCCCATGCTCAAGAGGTGGTTCGACAACACCTCCAGCGAGGGAATGCGTACCTGGCTGTTGGAACAGTACATGACCCCTGTTCCCTG
>CAZORO010000418.1:3716-5364 GCA_964581845.1 uncultured bacterium | reverse complement strand
CATTGCAGGAGGTTCATGCCATGTACAATGCCGACTCGCCTACACCCCCAGTAGAATTCAGCTTACCTATTGGACTTATCGCCTTTAAAGTCCTAGGTGTACAATCCGAGGAGATCGTTTTGGTCACACTGATCCTGCCGGAGGGATCCAACTACACCTCCTACATCAAATACGGTAGGACTCCGGAAAAAACCACAGAGCACTGGTTCGAATTCACCTTCAATGGAACCACAGGGTTCCTGTTGGATGAGAATGTGGCCGCAATTCAGTACTTGGACGGTCAGCTAGGTGATGGTGACCTGGAGGCCAATGGCATCATCGAGGAACTGGGAGGACCGGCAGGTTTGGCTTCCTCGGCGGTGGAGGGGTGGGATCTCTACCAGTAGTGGGTTGTTATTCAAACCAAGGCAAGCCATTTAGCATGACGGTTTGAGAACCGAAGAGTTGCATCCCGCCGCGGGGAAGGGTATAACCATCCTCCCTTATCCCGATGGACCTTTCCCGTCTCAATCCGCAACAACGCGAGGCAGTCATGCACCGCGGCTCCCCTCTGTTGATCCTCGCGGGGGCCGGCTCCGGAAAAACACGGGTGATCACCACCCGTGCCGCGCATCTACTTTCCACCGGTGACGCCGAACCCAATCAAGTCCTTGCGGTGACTTTCACTACCCGCGCCGCTCGAGAGATGAGGGAACGAGTCGCCTCCCAGGTGGGTGATGATGCCGCCAAAGTCCTTGAGGTTTCTACTTTTCACTCCTTCTGCGCCCGGTTGTTGCGTGCGGAGATCACACACCTGGGGTATTCAAAGAAATTCACCATCTATGATGCCTCCGACCAGCGCACCCTGCTCTCGCGTTGTTTCTCGGAGTTCTCGGCCGGTAAGGAAAACTATGACATCGGCACCTTCGCTTACCGGATTGGACGCTCCAAGAACCGGGGCCTCTCACCAGAAACCTATGAGCCCTTCTACCATGACAAGTACGATGAACGTGTTCCCGCCCTCTGGAATTCTTACCAGCAAGCCCTCAAAGCGCGTGATGCGGTCGATTTCGATGATCTACTTCTGCTCACCCAACGTCTTTTCAGCGAGCATCCCGAGGTGCTACGGAAAGTACGCAAACACTACCGGCATGTTCTGATCGATGAATACCAGGACACCAATGCTCTCCAGTTTGATATCGCCCGTAAGATGTGCGAGGAACATCGCAATCTATGCGTGGTGGGGGATGATGACCAGAGTATTTATGGCTTCCGTGGCGCGGAGGTCTCCAACATTCTCGATTTCCAACAACATTTTCCCGATGCACGGATCATCACGCTTGACCGCAACTACCGTTCAACAGAAACCATCCTCAAAGCCGCCAACGCGGTCATTTCACGCAACCTCAATCGCCATCCTAAGGCCCTGTGGTCTCAGGAGGGGCAGGGACGGAAAATCGAGCTGGTCTCCACCGGGGATGAGAACGATGAGGCCACTTATGTGGCGCTGCGGATCAAGGAAATGCGGGTCCATCATGGCCTTGCGTGGTCCGATTTCGGTGTGCTCTACCGTTCCAACATCCAATCACGCCCTTATGAGATTGCCTTCCGCAAGAACCGTGTTCCCTATGTGGTCATCGGCGGGATGGAGTTCTTCGACCGCAAGGAG
>CAZORO010000418.1:1217-3706 GCA_964581845.1 uncultured bacterium | reverse complement strand
ATTGCCTCCTATTTGCGGGTCCTCGCCAATCCCAAGGACGACATCAGCCTGCGACGGATCATCAATGTCCCCAAGCGCGGGATCGGAGATACCGCACTCCAGCGCCTTAATGAGGCCGCAAGTGCCTCCCACCGGCCCCTTTTCGATGTCGTTCGCAATGCCACCCACCTGAGTCTTCCAGACACCGCCCAAGCCGGGATTAAGGATCTCCTTACCCTCCTGGATCACACCCGTGCCGCCATGCGTGGAGAAGGATTGGCAAAGGGGATCCTGTACCTGATCGAACACAGCCATTACCTCGAGGAAGTGGAGAAAACCTCTCCCACACCAGCAGCCTTCCATGTCCGTAAGGAGATGACCCTCGAACTCGCCAATGCAGCGGCGGCTTTTGAACAGACATCCGCAGCCTCACCAGCTGGGGCCGGAGTTGCTCTCCAGCCCCACCTCAATAGAAAGGGTGGAAATCACCTTGTAGATTTCCTCCAAAGCGCGAGCCTGGCCACGGATTGCCGCGATAACTCGAAGGAGAAGCGTTTCGAGGAGGACACAGTCCGCCTGATGACCCTCCACAGCGCCAAGGGGCTGGAGTTTCCGGTGGTGTTCCTGGTGGGGCTGGAGGAGGGGCTGCTGCCTCATGCCCGCTCGATGACCCTTGATACCGATGTTCATGAGGAGCGGCGTCTTTTCTATGTCGGCATGACCCGGGCGCGGAAACACCTCATCATCACTACTTCGGCCCTGCGTACGGTACGTGGACGCACCAAATCCACTACCGAATCCCGGTTTTTGGAGGAGATTCCCGAGGAACTGGTCGAATTCCAACAGACTGGGCCGGAGATGGAATAGGGGATGCAAGACACGGATTTGTAAGATAATCTCGATGTGAACAAGGAAGCGCACTCATCCGCGTCTGGAGCGTTTAGGAGGATGGCTCAGATGAATTCATTCGGATCGCATGGAACCCTGAACATAAGTGGCAACAATTACACCATCGCGCGTTTGAGTGCCCTGGAAAAACAGGGTTATCACCTCACCAGGCTTCCTTACTCGTTGCGGATCCTCCTGGAGAACCTGCTTCGCTGCGAAAATGGACTCACCGTGAATGCGCAGGACATTGAAGCACTCGCAAGGTGGGATCCGAAGGCTGAACCCTCACGCGAGATCGCCTTCATGCCGGCACGGGTGCTGCTCCAGGATTTCACCGGTGTTCCCGCCGTAGTAGATCTCGCGGCCATGCGCGATGCGATGGTGGAGCTGAGTGGCGATCCAAAGAAGATCAATCCCCTGCTTCCGGCGGAGCTGGTCATCGACCACTCGGTCCAGGTGGATGCTTTCGGCAGGAAGGATGCCCTCGACCTGAATGCCAGCCTGGAGTTCTCCAGAAACCGCGAGCGTTACTCCTTTCTGCGCTGGGGGCAGAATGCCTTCCATAACTTCCGTGTGGTTCCTCCCGACACAGGCATTGTCCACCAGATCAACCTCGAATATCTGGCGCGTGTGGTGATGACCGGAGGCGAGGGAACACCTTGGGCCTACCCGGACACAGTGGTGGGAACCGATTCGCACACCACCATGATCAACGGCTTGGGTGTTTTGGGCTGGGGTGTGGGCGGGATTGAGGCCGAGGCCGCCATGCTCGGGCAGCCGCTTTCGATGCTCATCCCGCAAGTTGTGGGCTTCCGTCTGACAGGTCACCTGCCGGAGGGAGCCACCGCCACTGACCTGGTGCTGCGGGTCACGCAGATCCTACGCAAGCATGGAGTGGTCGGAAAGTTTGTGGAGTATTTCGGTCCTGGCCTGGCGGATCTCCCACTCGCTGACCGCGCCACCATCGCCAACATGGGGCCGGAATATGGCGCCACCTGCGGAATATTTCCAGTCGATAAGGTGGCCATCGATTACCTGCGGTTCAGCGGGCGTCCCGAGGCGCAAGTCCGCCTTGTGGAGGCCTACATGAAGGAACAGGGCCTGTTCCTCACTGCGGAGACACCATCCGCTGAGTACAGTGATGTTCTGGAACTCGACTTGGGAACCATCGGACCGAGCCTGGCTGGCCCACGCCGCCCGCAAGACCGTGTTTCTCTCAAGGAGGTACGTGGTTCTTTTGTCACGCAACTCACCACCGCACGAGGTGAGTCGGTGATCCATGAACAGCCTGTTGTCATCGAGGGACAGAAATCAGTCCTTCGCGATGGGGCGGTGGTGATCGCCTCAATCACCAGCTGTACGAACACCTCAAATCCATCGGTCATGGTGGCGGCTGGTCTAGTGGCCAGGAAGGCACTTGCGCGTGGTCTGCACCGCAAGCCCTGGGTGAAAACCAGTCTTGCCCCAGGATCGCTGGTGGTGACCGAGTATTTGCGTGAGGCGGGCCTGCTGGAGCCGCTCGAGGATTTGGGCTTCCATCTGGTGGGTTATGGCTGCGCCACCTGCATTGGTAACAGCGGTCCCTTGCCTGAACCGGTGGCCCAAGGCATTGAGGAGGGCGA
>CAZORO010000418.1:0-1207 GCA_964581845.1 uncultured bacterium | reverse complement strand
TGGTGGCAGCGGTGCTGTCAGGCAACCGGAACTTTGAGGGACGTGTTCATGCCCAGGTGCGCGCCAATTACCTGGCTTCACCACCCCTTGTGGTGGCGTATGCCTTGGCGGGAAGAGTTGACATCGATCTGAGCAACGATCCCATCGGAGAAGATGTGGATGGAAAATCGGTATTCTTGAAGGATATCTGGCCGAGTCACAAGGAGATCGCTGAGGCGGTCCATGCCTCGGTGCAATCGAGCATGTTCCAGAAGACCTATTCCGATGTCTTCATGGGCGATGCGCGTTGGCGTGAGCTTACTGTTCCCGAAGGCGACACCTTCGCTTGGGATGAGAAATCGACTTATGTGAAACAGCCTCCCTTCTTCCAAAAGCTAGCCAGCAAACCAGTCCCCGTAAAGGATATCCAAAAAGCACGGGCACTGGCGGTCCTGGGGGACAGTATCACCACCGATCACATCTCCCCCGCCGGTTCGATCAAACCCAACAGCCCCGCTGGAAAATACCTCCAGAGCTTGGATGTCGCCCCCGCTGATTTCAATTCCCTCGGCTCGCGGCGTGGCAACCATGAGGTGATGATGCGCGGCACATTCGCCAATGTCCGTCTGCGCAACGCCATGGTTCCCGGTGTGGAGGGCGGCTTCACCGTCCACCTCCCCGATGGGGAGCAAATGACCATTTTTGACGCCGCCATGAAGTATCAGGACGAAGGGGTGCCACTGATCGTCCTGGCTGGGAAAGAGTATGGTTCCGGTTCCTCCCGTGACTGGGCGGCGAAAGGCCCACGGCTGCTGGGAGTTCGCGCTGTGATCGCCGAGAGCTTCGAACGTATCCACCGCAGCAACCTGGTGGGCATGGGGATTGTTCCCCTTCAGTTTGAGCCTGGTCAGAATGTGGTTTCGCTGGGGCTGGATGGCCGCGAAGTTTATGAGATCGAGGGACTCGCCTCAGGAATCGAGAGTGGCTTCAAGGAGGGACGCAAGGTGACCATCCGCGCGCGCCGACAAGATGGTACTAAAAACGAATTCAAAGTAATCGCGCGAATCGATACACCACAAGAAATTCAGTACTACCGCCATGGCGGGATTTTACAGTTTGTATTGAGGAAACTGCTGGCGGAATAAAGTTTTGGCTTGTTGCGAGCTCCGCCCCCCACCCCAACCCTCCCCCGCAAGGGGGGAGGGCGAAATGGCTCACTCCCTCCCCC
>CAZORO010000417.1:0-5371 GCA_964581845.1 uncultured bacterium | reverse complement strand
GCTTGTACTCGATGAAGAATTTCTCATCGGGATTGAGACGTTTGTAGACCTCGGCGAAGCACTCTTCGAAGTAGTGCTTGCGTTGCACGAAAGAGGCCTGACCGGGGTAGTTGGTGCCATCGGCGTACCAGCCGGAGATGGACTTGCTGCCGGTATCGCGCATGACCTGGATGCACTCGAAATGGCGGTCCAGCGCCTTCTGACGGATCTCTTTCCTTTCATTGCCGAAGCTGCCGAGTTTGTAATCCTGATCCTGGAAGACATTCGGATTGACCGCGCCGATCAGAACACCTTGGGTATCCGCGAACTGCTTGAGCGCTTTCCAGTCATCCAGGAAATCCCATGGGATGTGAATCGCCACGGAGGGGCAGATACCCATCAGGCGGTTCACATGGGCGGCATCCTCGAATTTCTCGAAGACTGTCCGCGGCACCCCTGGTTGCTTAAAGACACCGAAACGGGTTCCCGAATCGGCATATCCCCATGAGGGAGTCTCAACCTTCTGGGCCTTGAGTTCCGATTTGACCCACTCTACATCCACACCTTTAGCCTGGAGTTGGTCCACCAGGACCTCATAAGCCTTGTTATCCTGCTTGGTCACGCTCATTCTTCCAGCCTCCTGGATATATTCCGGCAGGGATACGCTTCCCCTCTTGCCATGCTTCATGAAGAGACAAACATTGTAGCGGCTTTACTGAAATGGGGACACCCCCATCCGTGCGCGGAAAAGTGAATCAACCGGTTAACTAAAGGGGAATGATGGAGGAACGGTTCACTTTCCTTGATGCCTGAATCGAAAAACCATAAGGGGTCCCATCACTCTCTCCAGTCTGGTATCCTAAAAAGGAGAACCGGAACCGTGTGAAACCGTAATGACCACCGAGACCTGGAAACAATTCGACGAGCATGGAGTGACCCACAGCATGGGGCATTACCTGATGGCGATCCGAGATCTCCTGAAAGCCAGGGGATACGCACGTGTCGTGGATGTGGCCTCCTATCTTGACATCAGCCGGAGCAGTGCTTCGACCTTCCTGCAATCACTCAGGAAGAAGGGTTTTGTAGATGAGGACGAGAACCATTTTCTGAGGCTTTCTCCACGTGGCGAGATGATCGCGCTCCAAATTGTCCGCAACCACCTCATCCTCGAAAGCTTTTTCCGTAACATTCTCGGCGTGGAGGAGGAGCAGGCACTTGTGGATGCCTGCAAGATGGAGCATCTCCTCTCCCCGGAGACCAGTTACCGGCTGCTGGCCTTGATCCAGACTTTGCAAACCGACCCGGAACTACGCCGTAAAGCCATTGAGGGTGTTTCCGGACAGGTCTGTACCCGTAAGGATGATTGTCCGATCTGCTCTGATTCAACTCCCTGCTTGATGGACCGGTCGGTCGAATCGTTGAGGAAGAACCCACTTTAGGACCATACTCATGCCGTCCATCAAACTCCCTTTTCGGCCATTCCCATGCCCCCCAAATTCCTTCTGAAAAGAGGTCCAGAATTCCGCTCCAATGGGCGTAACACATGGGTAGAGAAGACTGCTGACCTTATCGGAGTCAACCGTTGGTTTCTCAGGCGCCCGCCCTTGCGGATTGATACCAGCCCCCGGACAATCATCAGCCCCGCTCAGTCAAAAATAGAAACCCTGATGGTGATAGGGCCTGATGGCGAGGTCGAGGAGAAGAGAGTCCTTGGGCAACCAAGGCACTTCACGATTGGTGACATCCTCAAGGACCACAACCTCGCGCGGACCTTCGTGGGGGGTGTGGCGGTAAAGCTTTATCTGGCTCCATGGGATCTGCATTTCATCTTGTTCCCCGCGCCGGGGACGGTGTTGGATTATGAATACCGTGCTGGTTATCCTTTGCCGCTCTTATTCATGAAGCGTGGGGATGTTCTCAATGAGCGGTTGTGTGTGTTGATCGAGACAGACTGGGGATTTCCACTTGCGGTTGTGATGATTGGATCCTGGATGGTGAATGGGATCCATCATGTTTTCGAGTGTGGACGGCATTACCAAGCGGGTGAGGACTTCGGCCATTTCAAGGTCGGGTCATCAGTGGTAATGGTTTTCCCCCCAGGGAAAATACAGTGGCTTCACCCTCCCGGTACTAAAGTTACGCTTGGAACCTCGCTTGCACGGGTTCTCGAAGAGTAACCTAGTAACCTGTCCAGAGCGGATTATATTCCCAAGTCAGAGGAACTCCCCTTCACCGAGGAAGCACGCAATAACTCCTCAAGGGAGCGCGATGCCTGTTCCTCGATTTCTTTGCGAAAGGGATTATCCTCACTCAGGCTGGTGGTGGCGAAAAGGCGTAATCCTTGTTCCCAGATCAATGATTCATTGAGAGTGAACTTCACAGGTTTTGATGTGCTCATTAAACTCCCCCTAAACTCCCAAGGCCGCTCATTTCGCACAAAACACTACACCCATGGCAACACCTTTTTAGTGTTATCACCCGTCTCATCCTCGTAAATGGTACAAGAAAAAAAGAAATCTCTTCCGAGAGAGTATAGACACCATCACCCTCTTTCCCTGGAAGAGAAAGTCCCTACAGATCCCAGCAAATCCAGATTATCCCATCAGCTCACACTGATCAAGGGGGAATTCGCATTCACCTACCAAAAAATCAATATCCCCGCCGTGACCAGGTCCGGTTATTCGGGTGAGGTCCGTTATTGGAATACTTGATGTATTCCGGCATACCAACTCGGCCAGGTCTGTTGTACTCAATGCGGTGGTATTGATCGAGATAGACCGTGTGGGGTGCGGTGCTTGGGTAGTAGGGATAATGGCGGTATTGGGGAGAGTAGCCCCGGTTCATCATCGGCATCGGGTAGTAACTGGAGCCACCATAACCATTGACAGAAAACATGCGCGCCGACGGGCCATAAAAACGATATTGTGCAAAGGAGGATGGAGCGGCAATCAACAGGATAAGGAGCGCGACTGACAAAACCGCAAACAAATGCCGGGTAACCATCGTACCAGACCTCCTGGAGGGCGTAACCGGAGAGGCACCGCAGTGGCGTAACCCTCTTCGTACACTCAGTCTATCCGAAATCCCAAGGATTGATACCTCTTCAATTGGGCTTGCTATTGAGATCTTGCGTTTTGGCGGGGTGAGGAATCCTCACTTGCCGTGGAGGCCGTGGGAAAAGCCGCCAGTGCCTCCTGACGCGCCCTTGCCTCCATTTTCTTGCGGTACTTGGAGACTGAAGTCTTGTGCCCATCATGGGTCTTGTTGAAAACCAAACCCCCATCCCCATCCCCAGAGAAGAAAAGATATGTGGTATCGGGGGGTGAGATGGCTGCCATCAATGCGGCTTCACCGGGGATGCAAATTGGAGTCGGGGGTAAGCCGGGGCGCCGGTTAGTGTTGAACGGGGACTTGGAATTGACAGGGAGCTGGTCATCTCTTCCTTTCCATGGCCCCATTATATAACGAAGGGTAGCGGCGGATCCGAGCGGCCAGTTTTTACGCAGGCGATTGTGGAAGACGCTGGCGGCGGTGGCCATCTCGACCGGATTGGCGGCTTCCTTTTCGATGATGCTGGCAAGGATGATCGTGTCATAAAGAGTCAGGCCATTACGGAGACGGGAGGACATGTCATCCGTTCCCGTTATACGGAGGATGAAATCCTTCCAATGGGAATGGAGTTTCTTAAGAACCTTTGCTGGATCCTCGGGGGAGTCGAAGAAGTAGGTTTCAGGGGCAAGAAGGCCCTCGTAGTTTGGTTTTCCATGCGGCGCGGTCATCCCTGAGGGGGAGGCCAAGCTGATCCAGCTGCTCGCGCTCTCGATCCAACCTGCCTGTTGAATGGCTTTCGCGCAATCCCGTAAAGTCAAGCCAGGCAGGATTTTCACCCGGAGTGGGTCATTAGGTCCGAGGACAGTTTGTTCAAGGGCTTGGGCGGGTGACCATCCATTCTCAATCCGGTACCGCCCTGTCTTGATCTTGCGATCCAAACCAGCGGTCACACCATAAGCGGAGAGAATCCGGGGTGGCGTTTGGCTGGAGGCTTCCGCCACCTCCTGAACCACATGACGGTAGGAGTCACCCTCGCGGATGAGAAGCTCCGTTTTCTCATGTTCTCCAGGAGTCCAAATCGAGCTCACTGTTTGGGAAAGCGCCGCAGCTCCGATCACCTCAAGGACCAACATGGTGCTTAGAAGGAAGGTAATGGCTTCTTGCACTTCAATCCCCCCATTTCCCCAAGACCTAAGACAAGCCCCTATACAAAAAGAGAAGGGGAGGCCACCGGATGACCCCCCCGCTTTGAGAGAGACCGAAGGAGAACCTTGCATTCAACCAGGCTCACACTCCAGATCCTTTAGTTCGACTCATAATCGCGGTGTTGGGAGGGGCTCCCCCTGGAGCCCCTCCCAGGAATCCGCGAACTTACTCGACTGGTATTTCCACAGGTTCAGGCGCTAGCACTGGCTCCATATCCTCTGCGAATAGATACGGCAGGAAGTACGGACTACTGGTAAATCTTGGTGAAGTATTGTCCGGAGTGGTCCGAGTACTCCCAAATGCGAAGATGCCACCGAACTTATCCATCACGTAGGCGCCTTCCGATTCACCATCCTGACAGAATTCAATGTCCTTAAAGATTGAGTTCACATCCAAGGACATCGCGCTCTCATCCACCGTCAGGGTTGTCGGATCATCAAACGCCATGATGATGTAAGGCATACCCACCGTGGTGATGTAGTTACTATAAGGAGCCGCTTGATAGGCTGTTTGGTTGCGCAGGAAGCGTACTGGGCTTTCCCTGTCGTTTGGAACCGCATGGATTCCACCCCAACCATCATAGATCACGAGACCAGCGGCAGGAGTTCCAAGCGGATGAAGCTCCAGGTCACGTCCGATATCGAGACCGGGGAAGAATGGGTAAACGGTAGCAACATCGAGGATCCCTTCACCATTGGTGGCAGTCCCCACGGTTCCACCCATACGAATCGAGATTCCTGTTCCATCAAAGAGGTATGTGCCGCCCTGCGAGTCCATGACAATGAAGCCCAGCGGGTTGGCATTGTCAAAGGCTTTCGTATCATCAGGAAGCAGCTTCTCCACCACCGCTAAGGCAACCGCACGAATCCTGGCGGTATCACCCGGTTTGACGATGTTCGGATCATCTCTACGCATGGTACCAAACGGCATGGGGAGCATGGCCGGAAGGGTAGCCGCGTCGTTGCCCAACGGTGCCGTAGCGGCGGTGCCACCGGCGTTCGCATCTCCCGCGCGGTAGATACCACCCGCCTCGGTCAGTACCCAGAAAGCATTCGAATCGGCACTGACTTCTACATCGACCGCCCAACCTGGCGGGACGGTCCCGTCGAATAAGAATTGCTGGGCAGGAGTATCG
>CAZORO010000416.1:0-5374 GCA_964581845.1 uncultured bacterium | reverse complement strand
ATCCAATATGCGTTCCCCATTTTTATGGAATTTGACGTGTAATTGACTCATAAACAATAACTTAGTTGATATACCCTGCTGGACCTGTAAGAGAGATATAGAATTCAGAAACACTTTTCAATCTACATCTAAAAAAATGATTGACAAGTTTATGATGAAACCGTTACCATCTTTCAGTTCACTCCGAGAAGGCCTTGTTTGACGATGGGAAAGGAGACACAAGACATGAGGAAAAAAAGTTTCAGAGCGTGGGCGGTCGCCCGATGGGCTTTGACAGGATTTCTTATTCTTTTCACGGTTCCAGTCCTGGCGCAAACCAATTATCTCAGCAATGGAGGTTTCGAGTCTGACAAGACAGGTTGGGCTCAGTGGGAGCTGGAACCTAATGTGGTCATTAGCATTGTCAATAATCCAGCCAGCGCGAAAGAGGGTTCCAAGTTCGCCCAAGTGGATTTTTCCGGGAGCGCCACCTATGTGACCTTCAACAACGATATCAACCTCGCTGCTTCCGGCCTTTCATCCCTGGCGAATAGCGCACCCTTGAAATTCTCCGCTTGGTACCGTGCCAATGTCGCGGGGAGTGAGTCCGGGCGTTTAGCCACTGTTTACGATCCAGATGGCGCTGCCCACGGTTGGTCAGATAATGGAGGGCTGGCAGGAAATCAGGCCACCTGGGTTGAACAGAGTCACGGCCTGGCACTGGATTCGGCGGCCTCGGTTCTACGTGTCCTGTTGAATGTGAATGAATCCACACTTGCTGGCCAACCGGGTACTGTCTATTGGGATGATGCTAAGCTGCAAATCGATACCAGTTACAATTATATCCCCAATGGAAGTTTCGAGGATGACAAGACTAGCTGGGGGCAGTGGGAGCCTGAGCCAATTGTGTTCATTACTGTTATCAATGAACCGGCCAACGCTCATCAAGGATCCAAGTTCATCCAGATGGACTTTGCGGGGAATGCGCTCTTTGTGACTTACAACAATGCTATCAGTATCGAGAATTCAGGACTCTTGGCTTTGGGGAATGGCGCGCCGCTGAAGTTCTCGGCCTGGTACCGGGCCGATGTCAACGGTCCAGATGCAGTCCGGCTGGCCACACATTTCCGTAATTCGGATGGATCTGAATACGGCTGGACCGATAATGGTGGGATTGCTGGGGATCAAGCCACCTGGGCACAGCAAACACATACATTAAGCCTCGATACATCTCCGGAAACTCTGGTTGTCCTTCTGAATGTTAATCCGAGCACCATTTCCGGGAATGGAACCGTATGGTGGGATGACGCACGCCTTGAATTGAATACTGACAAGACCTATATCACCAATGGTGGTTTCGAACTTGGAAAAATGGGTTGGGCCCAATGGGAGCCCGAACCGAAGGTTGTCGTTACTATCCTGGATGATGCCGCTGGAGCCAAAGAAGGCAGCAAGTACGCCCAGGTTCATTTCAAAGGCGACACCACCTTCGCAACCTGGAACCAAGATATCAACATGGCCGCGGCGGGACTGATTTCTCTCGCAACAGGAACTCCTCTCTACCTCTCCGCTTGGTATCGGTCCGATGTTCTTGGAGATGAAGTGGGACGCCTGTATCACTTCTACGATGTTAACAGCAATCCTCGTGGTTTTGGAAATGAAGGTTTCGCGGGTGACCGGGCCTCATGGAGTCTACAGGTCCTCCCGTTCACGATGGATTCCACCGCTTCTGATCTCCGTGTTCTCCTGAATGTGGATGAGACCACGATCACCGGAGATGGAACTGTGTGGTGGGACGATGTCCGTTTATCTTTGACACCGCCCGAGGAGGAACCAGTCTCTACCAACCGGAATTGGACCCTCTACTGAGGTCTGCTAGGAATTGATAAAGTCACGGGGTTAGAAAACCCCAGTCTGATTGGATTATTACGGGGGCGCCCTTCAGTGGGCGCCCCCAGCCATTGAAGGTGTTTCTGGAAAAATGAAAACAGTAGCTCCCGGAAAATGGCTTTCCTTTTTATTTCTTTTTCTTGATACATTCGCGTTTCCCGTACCCTCGCAGGAACTGATAATCAACGGAGGGTTTGAGTCCGGTAACCTGCAGGGATGGAAAGCTTACAACCCCGGCAACCATACGCTGGATTGGGGACTGACATCCGATCCCGCGGCAATACGAAGTGGAAATTACGCCGGTTATCTAAAGTCCTTTGGGGGATCCGGAAGCCTGTTGATCCTCTACAACTCAACATTTGTCTCTCAACTCCCAAAACCTTCACTTGTCCGGGCACGTATCTGGGTGAAAACGGAGGGACTTGAGTTCACACAAACAAGCACCAGCACTTTTCCCCCTGAATTAGGCGCGAGGGTCATTTTCCTCTCTCGTGCCCGTAATTCCACAGTTTTGAGTTATGCCTACGCCAATGGACGTTTCGCTGGTACCTGGGATTATATTCCCGTGGAAATCTGGCTGGAGCTGCCGGCCAATGCATGGAGTGTGGAGATCCAGATTTCTCTTGACACCGGCATTACGGATGGCGCCCTCTTTTTTGATGATGCTTCTCTCGAAGCAATCACAGACCTGCCTTCGACTATACAGGAAATCCCTCTCGGTGTAGTGGAAAAAGATGCGGCGGGAATTCCCCGTCTGATGATCGATGGAAAAGTGCGGGCACCCTTGTGTTTCTTTGGAAACGTATACAGCTCTGTGATCTATGATGAGATTGCCTTGGCCCAGACAGCCGGTGTCAACCTTGTCTCGATCCCCATCGACCTCCCTTGGATTGGTACTGGCACTGGAATGCTGGCACAAGTTCTCACCAAGAATCCAAATGCGATGATGATCCTACGGATTCCAATCTATCCACCCTCGTATTGGCTGAATGCTCATCCACTTGATCTCATTCTAAACCAGGATCGCCAACCCATCGCAAGTTCACCCTGGCCCTCTCTTGCCGATGAAGATCTCTTGGAGGCCTGGGAACACCAATTCGAACGACTCATTCAGATCCTCCATAACACCCCCTATCGTGATCATATAATAGGATACCACCCATGCTATCTCCAAACAGGCGAATGGTTCTACCCGGATCTCGCGAGCCATTACTTCGACTACAGCAAACCGAACCGTTCCCGTTTCGCGGCATGGTCTTCTGAAAAATACGCAGGTGATCTGGATGCCCTGAACAGTTCCTGGGCTACAAACGAGACTGATTTCAACTCCATACAAATCCCCCCTTACAATGTATGGGAACAGGGGGATGATGGTGTTTTCCGTGACCCTTCAGTCCGGCGTAAATTGACTGATTATTTCACTTACTTCAACGAGAAGACTGTTGACACAATGCAGCGGATCGCCTCCTGGATCAAGCAGTTGACATACAACCGGTCACTTGTCTTTTATTTCTATGGTTATCAGAATGAGCTTGTCTCAAATGGATTCCATCGTGGCATCGCGCACTGCGGACACCTTGCATTGCGAAAGCTCCTGGAGTCACCAAATGTCGACATCCTGTGCAGTCCTATTTCCTATTATGACCGTGGTGTGGGACAACCCTCCAACCTGACCGCGGTTGTAGACACGGTGACCGCCGCTGGCAAGCTGTATCTTCAGGAGGACGACTCTAATACCTGGCTGGTTGACCTCGCCAACAGGCCCGATACCTGGAATCCACGATATCCAACCGAAGCCACGACACTGAGCTGTCTGAGACGGAACTTTGGAAATGTCCTGGCCCATAATATGGGGATCTGGTGGATGGATCTCTGGGCGGATGGACGCTACAACAGTAGCTCCATCTGGGAGAATAACCGGTTAATGAATGAGACTTATGTGAAAAGCATTTCTTCAGAATCCACCTTTCCTCCACAGGTGGCTGTTATCTACGATGAGGATTCTCCATTTTGGTTAAAATCGGATTCCTATTCCTTGACCAGTAAGAACAGCTATAGTTTCCGGAGTGTTTTCCAGAAACTGGGGACACCTGCCGGATATTACCACATCCAAGACCTTCCATCGCTCTCTGATTCCATCAGGCTCTTGGTCTTTGTCAACACATTCAGGATCTCAAACGAAGAAGAGATTCTTATCGAACAAGCAAAGAGAGGCGGACGTGTTTTCCTCTGGCTCTATGCACCGGGGTATGTGACGGAGGAGTCTCTGTCAATCCCAAGAATGGAAACACTGACGGGCTTTTCTTTGAGCAAAGGGTCCACAGCAATCTATCCCCAGGTGAACATCACCAATTCCAGCCATCCAATCACTGAGGACCTGGCGGGACATTATTATGGAACATCAGACCCAATCAGTCCGGTGTTCCATGGAAAGGAGCCGCAGTCCAATATATCAATCCTGGGCCGTTACAACCGGGATGGAAAACCCGCCCTCATGATCCGGGAAATGGATGACTGGACCTCCATTTTTTCGGGAGCCCCCTGGGTCTCCACTGCCCTGCTAAGGAGCATTGCTCGTTATGCCGCAGCTGATCTCCTCGTGGATGCGGATGACCTGAACCGTGAGGATGCGGTGCAGTTCAATGGGCAATACCTCTATGTGTACGCCATGGGACTCCCCTCCCGGCGTTCATTCACCCTACCAGGTGAAAGGATCCCAAATGGTAGTTTTGAACGGTTTGAGGGCAACTTTCCCACACGGGGATTCAACCGGTGGATCAGTCCATCTGAAGGGAATACCGGTCCCTGTCATGTAGTCAGTGGCCCATCCCCTCATGGGGAGCGGCACTGCGAGACAGGCCCGATTCAGAATCAGCGCGGAGAAATAAAAACCCTCCTTGAAATCCGGTTCATGGCCAAGTCTGGTACGACCTACCGTTTCTCTTGCTGGGCGATGATCCATGGGCTGAATGCCTCCTCCGCAAGGGCTGGTGATTCCCTTTTGGTCCATATCGGTTCCGAGACTTCCGATTCCCCGGAGACAGCCTTCATGATTGCCGATGGAACACGGATACTCATCCCCCAGCAAAAATGGATCTGCTATTCGGCGATGGTTCATAACCAGCCAGGCACCGGAAAATCCGCCGCCATGAAAGTTGAACTCAAACTTTCCGGAGGCTATGAAGCCGCCAATATCTCTCTTGATAAAGTTTCGGTTCTCGAGGAATCCGCCACAAAGGTGAGCGTCAGTGAGATTGTGGAGGGACAAGACCTGGGACGGGGGATCACCGGGTGGACGTTCGATTTCGAGCAGAATGATCAGAGGATCTTTGAAATCAAGGAAGACAATCCGGAAAGTTCAGTCTATCTCCATGTGTGGTGAAAGGCTGGAAAATGGTTGGCCATTTCAGTAGGAAATGGTGGGATAACGGCTGACGCACCTCATTGGGTTTTTCTGGTACGCCCGGCAGGACTTGAACCTGCGACCAACGGTTTAGGAAACCGC
>CAZORO010000415.1:0-5383 GCA_964581845.1 uncultured bacterium | reverse complement strand
TCCCGGTCAAAAGCCGCGGCCATCCCATTTTCGAAGAGCAGAATACCCTGCACCCAAAGGCGTACCGATTCAGGACTGAAACGTGCCTGGGTGTTGCCCACTGCACAGATGATCCGTCCCCAGTTGGGGTCGCGCCCGAAGATCGCTGTTTTGACCAAAAGCGAGCCTGAAATTGCCTTGGATACGGCCTGGGCCTCGGGACGGTTGAATGCGCCTTGGCAGATCACCCGGACGAGATGGGTTGCCCCTTCTCCATCACGTGCCATTTGACGAACCAGATCCTGACAGAGCAAGGTCAGTTCTTCGACGAAATGACCATACTCAACATGATCAGGTTTTATCTCGTCATTCCCCGCCCTTCCATTGGCGGAGAGGATCACGGTGTCCGAGGTACTGGTATCGCCATCCACCGTCAGACAGTTAAAAGAGTCCTGAACCGCCAAGCCGAGAGCGCCATGGAGCGCTGAAGGAGAGACCGCGGCATCCGTAGTAAGGAAAGCCAGCATGGTGGCCATGTTGGGATGAATCATCCCGGCGCCCTTGGTAATACCTCCCAGGGTGACTTCCTTGCCACCCAGCTGGAAATGGCGGGAAGAAAACTTCATCACCGTGTCGGTGGTCATAATGGCCTGAAGGAGATGTTCATCCTGGCCAATGGAGAGGTTCTCAACCGCCTCTCTGATTCCGTTCTCAATCTTGTCCATTGGAAGGAATTGACCGATGACGCCAGTACTGCACACCAGAACCTGGTGGGATTCCAAGCCCAGCTGTCCCGCCGCCATCGCGGCCATCCGGCGAGCGTCGCTCATACCTTGTGCTCCAGTGGCTGCATTAGCAATACCGCTATTGATCACCACCGCGCGTACATCACCATGAGCGAGATGCTCGCGGCATACCTGGACGGGCGGAGAGCAGAAACGGTTCTGGGTGAAACGCCCCGCTGTAACACAAGGGACATCGCTGACAAGTAGTCCCAGATCCAGTTTGCCCTCCTTAACACCACAACATACACCCGCGGATCTGAATCCCTCCGGCAGTGTGACAACTTTCAGATTGGTGAGCATCTCTACCTCTTGTCCAGCATTAGCTTCATTCTCCCCAACATTTCCTCCCGACAGGATGAAGGACCTGACACGATGGAGCAGGGCCTCTGGCTCTTCTTCGGCGGGGCGGGAAGATCTGGCTCCGATCTCATCCAGAAGCAGGTGGAGTTCATGACGATCCTCGCTGGAAACGAGCGCATACCGTTCGATCCAAGGACGCAGGAAGAGATCTTTGAGCGCTTCTTTCTGCGATACGGGAATTACAGCTACGAAGAAGAATTCACGGATTCCAGCTGCCACCACGGATTCATCGGAGAAATCAGGAGCAAGGCGCACACATTCACCGAATTCCGTCAATTCCTCCAACAGCACCGGAACCTCATTCCACACTGTGTACCCTGGGGCTACCTTGAAGAAAGCGGCTACCACTTGGCTGGGGACCTCAGTCTCCCTGAGGAGTTGTTCCTTCTCTGGTCCAGTCAGATTAAGGCATTGGAGGATTGAAAGAAGCGGAGAAACCTTCATTTTTCCCAATACTCGCCCATGGGACTGATGACACCCAGCGCGCGCAAAGCGGGCAGGTCAGGATCCGGATTCGTACGGAATCCCTTGTTGGCGTCTTGGACCCATGCTTCCTGGAAAGCATCGTATCCGAAACCGGTCACTTGCCGCAACGCCGTCTCGGAATCGAGACCCGAGGCAAAAGCCTCCACCAGTTGGGGTATCGAGTTGAGTCCTTTCTTGTTGATGATGACCTGAATCCCGGACTGTGATTGAGCCATCACGACTGCCGCATCAAGAATATCGTGAATGGCCAGAAAAGGCATGGATAGATCCTTGAAGGGGAGAACGGCTTTCTTGGAAAGCCTGCTCTTGATCTCATTAATGCCGCCATTGGGAGGTCCATCCGGGTAAGCCAACTGGTGAGCCACACCCTCTTGGAACCAGGCGGGGGCTGCTCCCTCGGTCAGAACATCGACAACCCACAGGCCATAGGCATACCGGGCCACAACCTGTAAATCGGTGGATTTGCCCTTGACCGTGTCCATCTGAATCCGGAGCTTGCCATGCAGGGTAAGGGCTTTGTTCCAGTTGGGGGACAAGAAGAAGGACTGGTAGCTGTTCTTTTGGAAGAGCTCTACACGAAGGGGTAGAGGGGTTTTCAATCCAAACATTTTATCCGCAGCTTCGCGAGCTTGCCCAAAGGCGGCAGCCAACCGAGCCTCATCGATGGCTAAACCACCTGGCGAGGAAACCACAAATCCATTGAGATCTTTGCGAGTATAGGTTCGTTCCAAGCCAATTTCTTTCTGAACCAGATCCTGGAATGCAAGGAGCGGTTGAGAGTTTCGTTGAGAACCACGCAGGGCCAGTCTGAGGTGTTCGAGAGAGTTCTTGTAGTCATCCTCCTGGTAGTAGATCCGGGCCAGCAGAGCCTCAATCTCCTCCACATCGATCTTCCAGGTCAACGCCTCGATGGCCTTGGCGCGCGCATCCGCCGTCTTGCCAGAGCGTCTCAAACTCTCAGCCCAGGCGGTGAGCAGGTCACGTTGACGTTGCGCGAATTCCTTCTCAACCAATGGCACTTTGTATGAGCGGGCCATTCTCCACGTGTCATCCAGCAGGAACCTGGTTCCCACCCAGTCGCCCGATTCGAAAACCTTACCGCTCTGCGCGGCTCTGATCTCAGCCAGCTTCTGAATCAGTGTTTCGGGAGCCGCGCCCATCTCAAGCGAGGTTTTTATGGCTACCACAGATTCATCGAATTGCTCCATTTTGATGAGGGGATCTACATAGTTGATGGTCGCTTGAGCGGCCCGGGCACGGATTGGATCGGTCTTGGCTGCGGTCAAGGCCAGGCGCGCGGCGGCCATCTCCTGCTTGAGATCCTCCAGACCTCCTACTTGATCCGGAGTCAGGCTCGCCTCGCTGGATGCAGATTTCATGTTTTGAGCACGGTTCTTTTCCTCCAGTTCCCTGATCAGATTACGCCGGGCTTCAGGACTGAGTTGAGCAGATGCGCTCAGCGCGAGGAGGAATAGAAGACACATAGAGACTGCTCTATGCAGAGCCATGGTTGATGGCCTCCAATCAGGTATGAATGCTCTCCGGACATGGATGGCTACCGGAGGGCTTGGGAGAGGTTTTTTTCCACCTGCTGAAAGATGAGTCATACCATGGATTTTCAGAGAGTGTTCACGAAACGTTTCATTCTCTCCATGGCTTGTTCGATGGTGTCCAACGAGGTGGCGTAGGCGCAACGGACATAACCTTCCCCCGATGAACCAAACGCATCACCGGGCACTACGGCAACGCTTTGTTTCTCCAAAAGGCGCAGCGCAAATTCCTCGCTGGTCAATCCGGTCTCACGAATCGAGGGAAAGACATAGAAGGCTCCTCCCGGCATGTGACAGGGAAGCCCCATCTCATTCAGACTCTTCACAATCACGCGCCGGCGGCGTGAGTAATCCATCTTCATCCGCTTGCAATCCTCATCGCCATGGTCGAGGGCCTCGATGCCCGCCATCTGTCCGGTGATCCCAGCGCACATGATCTGGTACTGGTGAATCTTGTTCATCGCGGCCAGGATTTCTGCTGGAGCCGCAGCGAATCCGATCCGCCAGCCTGTCATGGCCCATGCCTTGGAAAGGCCATGCAGGAGGATGGTTCGCTCCTTCATACCGGGCAACGAAGCAAAACAGATGTGCTGGCCATCGTAGGTGAGCGTGCTATAGATCTCGTCGCTGATGAGGATCAGATCCCTTTCGATCACCCAGTCCGCGATCTCAACCATCTTCTCCCGGCTGATAGTCGCACCGGTGGGATTACCGGGAAAGTTCAGGAGCAGGGCACGTGTCCTGTCACTGAAGCGTGCCTCGAAATCAGCGGCGCTTGGAAGAAACCCAGTGGATGCATCGGTCGGAACCATGACAGGAACTCCACCCGCTAGCTCAGCCAAGGCCGGGTAGGAGACAAAACAGGGTTCGGGAATCAACATTTCATCGCCGGGTTCAAGCAGCGTACGGCAAGCCAGATCCACGGCCTCGCTGACACCGACCGTGACCAGGATCTCATGCTCTGGGTTGTAGGAGACATGCATCTCCCGCTCGAACCAACGGCAGATCGCCTGGCGGAAGGGGAGATATCCTTGGTTGGAGGTGTAGGAGGTGTGCCCCTTTTCAAGCGAGAAGATTCCCTGTTCACGAATGGCCCACGGTGTCGCGTAATCCGGTTCTCCCACACCCAATGAGAGGATATCGGCTCGTCCCAGGACCAGGTCAAAGAAACGGCGGATGCCGGATGGTTTCAGGTTTTCGACACGGCTGGCGATCCGGGATCTCCTGCCGGACTCAAATGAAACTGCTGGATTCTTCAATGCCACGGACAAGATAGTGTTCCCCCTTATGTGCAATATCGTTCAGTGTAGCAGATTTACTGGCAGGGGAGAAACGGGCTGAATGGCTCTTTTTCTTCTGCTGCCTGCCTCTTCTCATTGACCCCGCAGGCCGAAACGATAAACTCCTTTTTCTTATGCAAGAGCCTCTGCCGGAAGTCTCTCTTATTATCCCCGCTTATAACGAGGAAAAGCGGATTGGCCCCTCCCTCCATGAAGTAAGACACTTCATGTCTTCCTTTGACCGGCCCATGGAAGTGTTGGTGGTGGATGATGGCAGCCGGGATGCCACCGCGGCGATTGTTCAGGACTTCATCAAATCTCCACAGGGTGGTTCCCGTTTTCAATACCTTCAATACGGTTGCAACCGGGGAAAGGGATATGCGGTAGCCGAGGGATTGCGTCATGGCGCCGGAAAGTTCCTGGTCTTTACTGACACTGATCTCTCCGCTCCCATTGACCAGCTCCCGCGCCTGATCGAGGGACTGGAGGCAGGCGCTGACATCGCCATTGCCTCACGCCGGTTGCCCCGTTCAGAAGTAGTAGGACTCCCTCTATCACGCCATATTATGGGCAACCTCTTCGCCCTGCTTTCCCGGATGATGGTCCTGCCGGGAATCTCCGATACCCAGTGTGGTTTCAAAGCTTACCGCCGTGAGGCCGCTCACAAACTGGTGGAAGCTCAGAAGATCGATGGGTATACCTTCGATGTAGAACACCTTCTCCTCGCCCGTCAATTCGGCATGAAGGTAATTGAAGTTCCAGTAAAGTGGGTCTTTTCCGAGGGATCCCAGATCCATGGAATCCGGGACTCCACCCGCATGTTCCGCGATCTACTTGCGATTCCCAAGCTGCACCCGAAGGGATGAGCCCGTAGCCCCCACCCCAACCCTCCCCCGCCAGGGGGGAGGGAGTGTTCTTCCCCCTCCCCCCTGGCGGGGGAGGG
>CAZORO010000414.1:0-5389 GCA_964581845.1 uncultured bacterium | reverse complement strand
CTGACTTTTTTTTCCATTCTCTTGTCACTTTGTACTCTTCTGTGCGCCATCATTTCCAAGGATACCACCAAAGTTCTCTC
The DNA here is from genome assembly GCA_964581845.1 of uncultured bacterium. Taxonomy (GTDB): domain Bacteria; phylum Hinthialibacterota; class Hinthialibacteria; order OLB16; family OLB16; genus OLB16. The sequence goes on along the minus strand of CAZORO010000414.1, from coordinate 5,309 downwards.
GCGGTGTGTGGTGAGCGCGGCTCTCGTGGTCTCCATGTTCGCGAGCACAATCGGTGGGACAGAAGTTCATCTCAGAGCGCTTGAAAGATTATCCAGAGATGGAATGGAAGTGGTTCATGCGGTGATCGAATATGAAAAACGAAATGGCCGCCTTCCTAAATCAATTCATGATCTGGTACCCAGTGTTCTTGCAGAAATCTCCAAGACTGGCTTCCCGGCTTATCCAGATTATGAAATTGTTCATTTTTCCGGACAACGGATTCAATCTTGGGGGAAATCCATGGATCCTGACAGTCCGATATACGAGTATGCTTATTTCCCCTCAATTCATTTACTTTCCAAAAAGGAACTGCAGCGAGATCAACACAACGGGGTTTGTCGTCGGAGATTGGTTTTATGTGGATGATGAGTTGAGATGGCCCGCTGGGGTAATAGAACACCCCCTCTATGAGAATGCTTCAGCTACTCCTTCCCTCTCACCATCCTCAACACCGCCATCGCCACCCCCTCCTTCACCGGCGGCCCCAGCATCACCAGCGACTGCCCCGGACTGAAGGGACGGCGCACCTTTCCACCGACTTGAGCCAGCGGAGCATCTTGTTTGCCCTTCTCATGTTTAAGCCAGGTGGCCAAGAGGAACTTTTTCTCCCCCTTCTCCTCAAGACGGAAGGAAAAAACCAGGTCCGGACTGAAATCAGCTTGGTGTGAGTTGGTCGCGGAGACAGGTAAAGTAGCATCCTTCACTAGATGGAAGGCTCTGAATTTGGACTGCTTGGCGAGCTTCTCCAGGGCGGCCCGGGCAGACTCGATTTCCTTAGGAATCACCAGCTCTTTCCCTGGACCCTCCGAGGCAACAGCAAAACGCACCAGCCAATAGGGTGATACCATCTCCTCCCCGAACGCTGAGAAGGGAATACACAGGAGGCAAAAAAACGGAAGTAGAGTGATTACACCTCTCATTGGGTACGTGGCAAAACCGCCCCTGTCGCGTTCTTAACCTCATCCTCCGAATAGAAATACACCAGCGCGGTGTTGCTCTCCTCATCCTCAATGGTGACCGCGTTCCAGCCCTCGGCCAGTTCGACCGAGACCGGTTCATCAAAAATCTCATCCGTCTTGAAGAAGTCCGGCCCCAAAGGATCCTCATCCGTGAATGAGGCGGGCAGTGAACGGCTCGCTCCGGTATCCGCTACATTGGGGACGGGGGCCTTCGTCTGGTTGCGCAGGGGGTGAAAAGCGATGCCCAACGCAAGGATCAACGCCACCGCGACCGCTGTTGCTGGAATCCACCGGAAGGGTGAATCAAAAAGGGAATACACATGCTCTAGCCAGCTGGATCGCTTGGGTTGGGTTCTCGCGGCACGTACCACCCGGGATACCAAGTCCGCTGGAGCTTTCAGGTCTTTGGGGGGACTGTAGGCGCGGCGGATGAGATCGCCGAGACGATCCGGTCCCTCCCCGCGCTCAGGAGGTGTTACCATTGTTCCTTTCCTCCTTTCTCAGGCTCCCTCGCCAAGGATCGGCCTGAGCATCTCCTGCATTCGCTTTCTCGCGTAATGGAGCCGTGACATCACGGTTCCGATGTTGACATGTGTGGCCTCGGCGATCTCCTCGTAGGAGAGGCCCTCGACCTCTCTCAGGAGAAGTGTGGTCCGGTGTTTATCCGGAAGCGACTCCATCGCTTCGCGTACTTTCGACTCCAACTCCTGATCAGCGCTGGCTTCATCCGGAGCGATCCCGTACGGATCCGCGATCTCCAGGGGAGGATCACCGGCTTCTTCCCTTTCCTCGATAACCTGATCCAAGGAGAATTCGTGTTTCCTTCTCGCCTTTTTCCGGCGGGTATCATGGCAAAGATTGACCACGATGCGGTACAGCCATGTGAAGAAGGCTGACTTCCCCGCGAACCGTCCCACCGATTGGTGAACCCGGAGAAAAGCCTCCTGGGTCACATCCAGGGCATCCTCCGGGTCCTGCAGGAGGCCATAAGCCAACCGGTAAACCCGGTCCTGGTAAAAACGCACCAACTCCTCGAGGGCATCCACATCACCCTCCTTGAGGCGGCGGACCCATTCCTGGTCCCGTGTCTGGGCTGACAGCCCTCCTTCCGTATTTGACGTAATGGAGTTCCGGTTATTCAAGGAATTCTCAACCTATCTCCAGGTACCCATTAATAGGTATTTCTCGGAAAAAGAACGACTGGGATGGTCTGGAGGATGATCTTGATATCGGTCAGTATCGACCAGTTTTCCATATAAGTGATGTCCATCCGGACCATCTCATCAAATCCAATCGCGTTCCTTCCACTCACCTGCCAGAGACCAGTGATCCCAGGTTTGGCGCTCATGCGCGGCATATGATGCTCACGGTACATCGCCACCTCATAAGGAAGCGGGGGACGTGGCCCCACAATGCTCATGTCTCCCCTGACCACATTGAACAGCTGGGGCAATTCATCAATGCTATAACGCCGGATAAAACGACCCACACGAGTAATGCGCGGGTCATCTTTCTCCTTGAAGACCCGTTGTCCGGTAGTGGGATCAATGTCGCCCCTGCCCTCTTGGATGACCCTCCGCATGAACTCCTCATGCCGTGAGGTATCGGTATCAAATCGCATTGAGCGGAATTTGTACATAGGAAATGGACGGAAATCGCGCCCCATGCGGGTTTGCTTGAAGAGAATCGGGCCACGGGAATCGAGCTTGATGAGCAGCGCCACAATGAGTAGTGGAATGGCAAGGATGATAAGAGCTGTCACCGCCAGCACCAGGTCAAGGATCCGCTTGACAGTGCCGGTAGCTCCACGGATGGGGTCCACGAAAAGCTCCAAAAGAGGAACATAGCGCAACCGGGTGATATCCACCTTCTTGGGACGCAGTCCGAGGAGGTCTGGAACCACCTTGAAGCTGACCTGCCATCCGGTCTTCATCAGGATGGGAAGAAGATCCTTCTGGGTCAGGTTCCTTCCAGCGACAAAGACCTCACGGGCTCTGGTTTGTTTGATTAGATTGGGGATCTCAGCCAAACGCTGTGGGATATCAACCCCATCTCCTGTCAGTGATACTTGCTGGACAATCCGGTAGCCAATAGTGGGATCACGGGAGAGCTCCTCCTTGAGCATATCCGCGATGGGACCATCTCCCAGAAGGATGACAGGAGTCAGGTTGATCCCGCGTAAACGAACCTTCTTTTGAAGGATACGCAGGATGACCCGGAAGGTAATGCATGCGGTCAAGCAGATCATCCAGTCAACCGGGAATACCCTTCTCCCGGCCACAAACCTCTCCTCTCCAGTACCACCACTCGCGGAGAAGGCCAGAACAATTAGTAGGATCGAACCGATGGTGATGGCGCGGAAGGTTTCGATGACATCCTCGAGAATCGAGATTTCACCTTCAAGCCGGTATCCCTCCAGACGGCTCATGATGAGGAAGCGGATTATAGGAAGAGGAACAAGGATCGTGGTAATGTAAGGAAAGAAGTCGATCCACATCGGCGCGGGCATCCCCTTCCACCAAAAGGGAAGCCCCAGAAGCTCGGGACCGCTTTTCTCAAATCCAGCGAACCAGTCGATGTCTTCCAATCCGAATGTTTCATGAACCAGAATGAAAGCCAAGATGAAGCTGAAGAAGAAGATACAAAGATCCCCGGCGATGACAAACGCCTTAACCCACAAGCGATAGGATCTTCTTCGTAAATCGGTCATGAAAGCTGATATCTCCAATAGACATACCTGTCCTTGGGGCATCCAAGGAAGGAATTGTAAACACAATTGTCGGCTTATGAAGGGTTTTTGTGAAAAGGAGGAAAAGCGAGGGAAATCCCCGTGGATCTAGACAGAGGAGGAAGGGATGGCTTATGGTTGGGGTGGAAGAAGAGCGGATAGCTCAATCGGTAGAGCAGCGGCCTTTTAAGCCGTTGGTTCTGGGTTCAAGTCCCAGTCCGCTCACCATTCAAACCCCTTGATTTCATTGGTTATTCTGCTGTTTCTCTCCCATCTTACACGATAGCACTTCCACCCCCATTTTGGCCCCATTCTGACCCTGTTTCTGGAAACATTCCGGACTCAAGACAGTATTTTGATTCCGGAATCATTCACCCTCTCATGGCAACCCCTGCTTGAGAGGGAAAGGCATCGGGAGTGTGGTGCATGGCATCCCTCCCGGTGCCGATAGGTTCAGAGGCTCTCTGTGGTCCGCTGGAGACGCGAAAGGACTTTGCCCGTGGTTTTTCATCGGCCAAGGCACAAAAACGGCTCCAGCGTCACGTAGCGAGCTGGTAGACGATTTCAACTCAGGAGACATGAAATGAACATAGACTCAACTATCGATAACCCCATTACAGCCTACTTGGATGGGACCAATCTTGAGATTCATCTCCATCCCGCTGGAAATCGTATCCTGACTATCGTTTGCGATGAAAAAGGGCGGATGATCGATGTGGGTTGTTGCTTCTTTGCCGGTGACAACCCCGATCTGGCATATCAGGAAATCAAAAACATCTATGAGAAGGTCTACCGGGAGGGGCAACCGATCAAAGAGGCAGTAGGTGCACTTGTGGGGATGGGAATAGCGGTTCGAGATTCTACCTCAATGGTGGCATAGACTACCGCAACCACAGAAGGCTGGGGGTGGGGATTCCTGCCCCCAGAATTCCTTTCAAAGATTTTATAGATAATTCTTTGAGTTTCCGAATCAATCCTTGTTATCACTTTTGCCCCCGCCGAATGCTCTTACGATGTTATTAGAAGCCCAACAAAGGACCCCAAAAGGAATGAATAGAATGAGGATTGCCCCCATGAATCCAAATATCTTGTCCTTGACATTTTCGTCCGACACAGCTTCGGAGAGTAACCCCATTGCGACAAAGAGGAGTAATAGGATTCCAAGGAGCTTCCCGCCAGTCATGCGGCTCCTGCCATGGTGTTTCCCCAAGAGGCGCTCTGATCTGATTTGGTCCTTAAGTTGATTTCGCTTTTCCCAGACAATCCAACGTGGGTTTGACTCCTGATCTGGGATGAGGACTTCATGCTTTTCCGGTTCGGGCTCTGGATCTGGGGCGGACAGTTGTTTGACTTGGTGGACCTTCCCACACCACCTGCATTCTTTGGCTTCTTCCTCGTTGGGACCACCGCATTCATCGCAAAGCATCACCTATCTCCTTCGTGAGAAGCGCGCGTGTAGGTAACAGGAGGGATCATATTTCTGTCATGGTAGCCCTTCAAGGTGGTGTTTCATTCTTGCCACCCGGATACACCATTACACCCATTGGTCAAATCTCAACCCCGTACAGCCCCGCCAAGCCCC
>CAZORO010000413.1:3984-5399 GCA_964581845.1 uncultured bacterium | reverse complement strand
TTGAACATGTAAAACAATACCGCCGGTGTGAAAATGAAAAGTATGCTGAGAGCAATGGCGGCGATCCCCAAACGTCTGGCAGCCGGTACCCGAGGCTCTCCTCTCATGGCGAGTACTCCAAGTACCATTGTGAGAATCGCTTTCTCCAAGCCCAATAGACTCAGGAAAGTGACAAGACCGAGGGCGAGCGCGGAAATGCCAAAGCCCATACGTCTTCCCGCCTGGAAACCCTCCGTGTATCTGTCTTGATATTCACCGATCTCTTGCATGATCCATCCGCCTCCTTCCATGATGCAATCTGGTTTGTTGTCGTAAAGTAATACGGATGGACGGAGATGATTATTCGGTGAGGGGTGACTTCTTTTTGGATGGATGGGAAAAGGGGTGGTATCCCGGATCACAATTGGAGAGACCACCCCACGAGGAGTTGGTTGAGTCGAATGGATAAGCCTGGATTGCCCGGCCAATCTCTTACATCGGCTTGAGACGGATCACCAGAATCGCCGTGCTATCCTGTTCGGGACTGACACTGCCAACTAGGATCGGACGGTTGAACCGGTTAATCGCAATGGTATTCGAAAGCATCGTTTGTGCCTCTCCGGGGCCCTCGGACCGGAGTTCCACTTTTCCCATCGGTCCATCGATGGAAAGTTGAAGACCGTAACCTCCCAGACGGGTCCGGACAGAACTTATCCGGCCGGGATGGATCATCGATTGGAGCACCATCGGGCCAATCGCCACCAACTCTAATGGACCGAAAGGTTTCAGATCATCCGGTTGAAGTCCAAGCGCAAGTGCCTCTTTGGGGAGTGAGGTGCTCCTCATTTCACCTGTGGTGTCCACCACTTTACTTCCTTCCAATAGCAATGCCTCGATCTGGATCGTCTGTGGAGCCTCTTGGGCTTCGGGACTATCATTTGTCTCCAGGGCGAAGGGATCCCCGCCACGTGCCTCCAAGGCTTGCGCATAGGTCTCGGCCAGTTGCTCGATGAACTTCCGGGCTCTTTCAAGGGCTTCCGGTTGGCCACGCAGGATGACGATGTGGGAACGGGCATCATAAGTGAAGCTGCCATTGGGCTGCAGAAGAGGATTCACCATCTGCAGCATGTTTTCAGGTACGGGAACTTTGAGGGGAATGGCGTGCAATTCCATCTCCCCTTGAGCTCCAAAACCAACTCCGCCTCCCATCATGCCATCTTCCATACCCATACCCATGCCCATGCCGCCCATACCTCCCATCATGCCGCCTTCCATACTTGGGGGGGGAGGGGGGGGAAGCTCGCCTGGCAATGCGAATCGTATCGCCATTTCCTTCTGTTGGCGGAGGGCTTTCGCTTGACCGCGCAGTTTCGCGCCCATTACCTCCAGCTCAGCACGTTTTTCCTCGAGTTTCTGGCGCTGTTGGTTAAGGCGAG
>CAZORO010000413.1:1632-3974 GCA_964581845.1 uncultured bacterium | reverse complement strand
CAAGTTCGCTTCCCGGAGCTGTTCTGCGAAGTTGGTCCACCAATTTTTTGAGGTCATCCAAATTCTTGATACTGTCATTGATCTGACCGAGTGCATCAAACAGTTCGGTGGGGGTGGTGGCTGGAATATCCGCTTGAGCCTTTACCCCCGTAGCCGTGATCATGGTCGGCGATCCAGATCCGATTGAGGGGGATGTGGTGATTGTGATGACATTGCTTTCACTTTCAGATGCCTCTTGGCTCCATCCGGGTTGGATGGGCTGGATGACGAGCAAGAGGATGGGAATCAAGACTCGATACATGATTGGGTACTCCTTTCAAAATATTTGTTTAGAGTTCACGCTTGAGCGTGCATGGACAACCCAAAGGTTGAACTCCAAGCGGTTCCCCCCTCTCCCCGCGGGAGAGGGGGGTTGGGGGGTGAGGTAAGTTCAAAACGCCATCACCACCAACGCTCCATTCAATGTTTCCCCCTCCAGGCGCGCCCCACGCACTACCTTGCCATCCTCATAGCGCATGGTGGGAGTCAATTTCACATTACGCAGCCCTGCCATGTGCCAAAAATCCTCCCCGGATTGGCCATCCGGAGCCGGAGTTGATACGGGTTTGGAAACCAACTCGGTGGGGATGGGAGTTTCTGGAAGTGGAGCTTCAGGCCTGGCGGATAGTTTCGAGGCATCGGCCACCTCGACAGGGGCTGTCAACGATGGAGGACTCACTGGTGGTTGCCCGGCAAACACCATGTACCCCGCCATTAGTCCGCAGGAAAACAACGCGGCTGGTTGAAGGATCCAACGCCACAGGGAAGGGAGGGGATGAGGCTCCGGCTTGCGCGAAGAACGCCAGGCGGAGGCAAAGACATCCTCCACCTCCTCGCGTGAGAGCATGGGTGCCGTATGTGTGCCAACCGTTTCGATGGCTTGAAGGAAAGAATGGAGGCGCTGCTTGCACTCCGAGCACTCCGCCACATGCGCCTGGAGATCTGGTGCCCCTTGGGGATCGAGTGCTTGCAAGACTAGATCACGATCACTCGGGTGGTGCATTTTCATCCTCCTTCTCCGCGAACAAATCCGCGAGTTTTCTCCTTAACGATTCCACGGCGCGGTGCAGGTGAGATTTCACCGATCCCTCCCGGCAACCCATGATTCCCGCGATCTCAGCGAGGGAAAAATCCTCAAAAAACTTGAGAACCAGGGCCTGTCTTTGTTTGGCTGAAAGGTCCATCATGGCCGCTTCTAAAGCCTCGAGTTGATCATGTTCCTCGAGGTTCTCACGCGGGCCGGGAAGCAGGCTGGGGCGGCTTTCGAGCTCCTCCCCCGCCGGGCCTTGGGTTTGCCTCATGCGCCAGGCGGTGGTCCTCATATGTGAATACGCGCAGTTGGCGGCGATACGGATCACCCAGGTTCCAAAGCGGCTCTCTCCACGGAACCTGCCGAGGGAGGCGAAGACCTTCATCCAGGTCTCCTGGCAGAGGTCGAGAGCCTCTTCGCGGTCCAGAACCAGACGGTAGACCACTCGCCATACCTGTTCCTGGTAACGGGTATAGAGCACCCGTGCCGCACGCCGCTCCCCCATCTGGGCAGCCTCGATCAGCACTCCTTCATCCTCCTGTAGAGGTTCCACCTTGCGTAAAGCCCGCGGCATGGGATTCATAAGGATTAGACGCTGGTGATTGAGTTTGGTTTACAGAGAAGGATAAAGATCAAACAAAGAAGAGAACAGGAAGGATGAAACAAATATAAAACTCCCCCTCTCCTCCCAGTTATCGGGGGAGAGGGGGAGATAAAGTCGGAAATATCTACTCTTCGATTTCAGCCAAGCTGGCGCCGGCTACGATCTTGGCGGTGATTTCAGAGGGCACCTGAGCGTAGTGGTCGAACTCCATACGGAATGAACCGCGTCCACGGGTGATCGCGCGCAGGTCGATGGAGTAGCGGAACATTTCCGCCAGGGGGACATGTGCCTTGATGATCTGCTTGCCATTGACTGAATCCATCCCCAGCACCCGGCCACGTTTCCCGCTGATATCGGACATCGCATCTCCGAGATATTCTTCGGGAACCTCGATGGTGGCCATGACGATCGGCTCTAAGAGAATCGGTTTGGCCTCGCGGGCGACATTCCGGAAACAGATGGCCGAGGCGATCTTGAAAGCCGCCTCGGAGGAGTCCACTGGGTGGTCTTTGCCATAGAAAACAGTGGCGCGGACATCCACCACCGGGTAACCAGCGAGGACTCCCTTCTGAAGGGTTTCCAGAACGCCTTTTTCGACCGCGGGAATGAATTTGGTGGGAATCACTCCACCGACCACCTCATTGACAAACTCGAAACCGGAACCAAGCG
>CAZORO010000413.1:0-1622 GCA_964581845.1 uncultured bacterium | reverse complement strand
GGGGATCTACCTTGAGGTGCACCTCACCAAACTGGCCACGCCCCCCGGATTGTTTCTTGTGACGGTACATCCCCTCCGCATGGGTAGTAACCGTCTCGCGGTAAGCCACTTTGGGAACTGTCATTTCGACATCGACCTTGGCGTAGTGCTTGAGGTGATAGATGACTGTATCGAGGTGAAGCTCTCCCATCCCTTGGATGACCGCTTCGCTTGTTTCCTGGTCGCGGCGGACAGTAAAGGTGGGATCCTCCATTTCGATTTTGTGGAGATGGATTCCCATCTTTTCCTCATCGCCCTTATTGACTGGATGTACCGCCATCTGAATGGTCGGAGGCGGGAACTCAGTGGGGGGGATGATGACCGGGCTTCCTGGACCACACAGGGAATCATTAGTGCTGATTTCATCATGTTTGGCGATGGAGATGATATCGCCATCATTGGCTTCCACCACGATGGTCTGATCCCTTCCGTTGATTTGCAGAAGGTTATGAACCTTGAGGATATTGCCAGTGGTGGAGTTCAGGATCGGTTGATCGGGTTTCATTAACCCGGTGAAGATGCGCACGAAGGAGAGACGCCCCGCATGGGGATCGATGCGTGTCTTGAACACCAGCGCCGAGAGAGGCTCCCCCTTGCCGACCTTGAGATCTACCGGCTGGTTGGTACCGGGACGGAAGCCCTTGATACCCTCCCTGCGTTCCGGTGAGGGGAGAAAATCGATGATGGCATCGAGAATCAGCTGGGTTCCAACCGTGTTGTAGGCGGAAGCGCAAAGAACCGGCACGCAGGTTTTCGCGAGCACGGCCTTTTTCAATCCATTGAGCACCTCGTCCCGGCTGAGTTCCTCCCCGCCCAAATACTTCTCCATGACCGCTTCATCAACCTCAGCCGCGCAGTCCAGCATTTTTTCGCGGTAACGGCCGATCAGGTCTTGGCAATCCGCGGGAATGTCATTGGAGGGTACAGCCTTGCCGGTCTTGTCGAAGGTGTAGGCTTTCATGCCGATCAGATCAACCACGCCCTTGAATCCAGCCTCTTTTCCGATCGGAACCTGGATGGGAACACAACGTCCGCCAAAGGTTTTCTGCAAGGCTTCGACCGCGCTGGCGAAATCCGCACGTTCCTTATCGAGCTGATTAACCACCGCAATCCGTGCCAGATCATATTCATCGGCATACTCCCAAGCCTTTTCTGTTTCAACCTCGACCGGAGAGGTGGCATTGATCACGAATACAGCTGCATCACTAGCATGCAGACAGGTCTTGATCTCTCCGATAAAGTCGGCATACCCCGGCAAATCAAGCATATTGATGGCATGTTTATTGTAATTGAGATGAATCAGGGTCGAGTGAATCGAGACCTTGCGGTCCTTTTCCTCATCGGTGAAGTCCGAAAAAGTGGTCCCATCGTTGGTGCGTCCCAGACGGTCCGTCTTACCCAGCATATAAACGAACGCCTCGACGAGACTGGTCTTACCGGCTCCATGGTGCGCGGCTATGGCGACGTTTCTCTTTTTGCTGATCTCAACCATCTGATGACCTCCGAAATCTCGATTGTGATTGAATCCACCAATACCCCCCCACCCCAACCCTCCCCCGCCAGGGGGGAGGGGGAATAGAGCT
>CAZORO010000412.1:0-5429 GCA_964581845.1 uncultured bacterium | reverse complement strand
CAAGCGGAGACACCTTCGCGCTGGCCATCAACATGGGAGACCTGCGCACGGAGTGGGGGCTTACAGAGGGGATGGAGATCACGGTGAGAAGGATTGCTGTAAAACAGAAGTAGCGAATGAATTCGCTACTCCTGAGGATCTTTCATCCCGCCGCTGGCGTAGGCGAGGCTGACTGAGCTGCCCCCCAACTCCTCATCCCATCATACCAGGTCTCCAACGTCGCCATGCTGAAGTAGGGGTAGGGTGGACTGGATAATTCTTGAGTCTCCCTTTTGGCAGCCTCTTGATCGTGACGCCGCAGAAACCGCTCAGCCTTCTTGCGGAAGAGTGTGTCGACTTTCCCGAACAGAGACAAATACCGGTCAAGAGCCCGCTTGGCGCGTAAACGCACTCCCTCCTCCCCAGCACGTTCCTCGATCACGGCTAAGAGAGGCGCTTGATTCTTGAGACTGCGCGCGAAGAAGGCCGCTTTGAGAGAACGCAGGATGGCATCCGCTTGATTGACACAGTATTCATAACCATTGAGCTCCACCTCGATGGCCTTGAGAATGCCTGGGCCCCTATCCTGGAAGATCCTCTTCTGGAATTTCTTGGCCAATTCCAGGATCTCTCCCTTCAAGAAGTTGGGATGGAAATAGGCGGTCGAGTAGCCATGCAGATCTTCAAGCTGGAAGGTGTCATCAATACGTCCCTGTTTCTTGAAGATATTCCAGTTGGGGGTTCCTACTGGTGGAGTTTCGATGGTGATCTGGTTGTAGACTCCATCCAGGCCGAGGAAGGTGTTCATTTCCTCCAGGAGGGTGTCACGGGTGTGGTGAATCATCCCGAAGATGAGCGAGAGGATGGTTTCGATCCCGCGTGAGTGCAGACTTTGAATAATCCCTTTGAGATCAATGCCGCGTGTCTTGGCGAGCGGGTGGGTGGTCGATTCGACTCCCAAAAAGACTCGCCCGACTCCCCATCGCACCAGGTCATCCGGATCGTATTGACTGATGCTCTTGAAATCGGAGAAGGTAAAGTAGGAAGCATTCGAGAGGTTTGTTTGGCTCCCTTCATAAATTCGCTCTCCCAGGTCTCTCACATCATCCTCACGTGAGAGGAAGAGCTCATCAAAGAGAGCGAAACGATCCATGGCACGGTTGTGTTGTTGCGTCTTTTCCATGACACGGTAAATGCTCGCTGAGGATTGCAGGGGGACAAATCTCCCATTGAAGAAATGCCCGGTGGCGCAAAAGGGACAACGGTTCTTGCAGCCCACGCCCGGTACGATCACCCCCGCGCGGCTGACCTTCTCAGGCATCATCTCCAGGTAGAACTCCATCGGGGGTAGCAGGGGGTCCACCTCATCACGGAGTCCGAATAGGTTACGGATGAAAGCGACCCCATCTCCCCAGCAGACATGATCGGCGAGGGCCTCCACCTCCTTGCGGGAGAGGAATTCCTCGGTATAGCAAGTCACCCCATGCCCACCCAAAATGATCTTTGTGGAGGGCGAGAGGTCCCGGATCATCCGGCACATATCCATGGCTTTATGGAACTCCATGTTGGAGTGCACCTGGATACCAATGAACTCGTACCCCCGGCGGATCTCCTCTTGGAGCTCCTCCTCCGAGGGAAACTCCAACACTTTGGCCGGGAAAGGTACATTCTGAGCCAGGAGATGGAGTGCGACTGGACGGTTGAGTGAGTGCAAGGTGAAAAGCCCTTGGAAGGCGCTCAAACGTCCCCCGAATAGGTCGAAGGGATGGGCATAATCCACCAAGGCCCGGTAGGGCTTGGGGGTCATGGTAAACAGAATACGTGGTTTAGTGCTCATGGAACTCCCTCGCAGGTAGATATCGCGGATGGGGAACCTTCAGACCTCGAAGAAATGGGGCGATGGAAAATAGCAGTTTCATTAACCAGTTCCACCGCAAAACCAATCACTTATACCGGGCAAGGTCAGCACTGGATCCTCACACCAATTTACCCTTCCACTCTAGTCCAGGCAGAAGGGGAGTCAATGGGAGTTTCCGTTCTTGGCGTTGTCTGCCCGGTCTTGCCGCGATACGATCCGCACTATGACTCCAAATGCATCCTCGCGTGCCCATAGGTCAAAACTACCCAAGCTGATCCAAGCCTATTACGCACATCTGGAGGAATTCGCCATCCAGCAAGTTTCCTTTGAGATGGGCACACGTCCAGCCTTCCAAACCCTTCTGACTGAAGCGGGCAGAGAGCACGGATGGACACTCATCCCAGAGCAGGAGAGGAAAGTAAATGGGAAAACCATCCGCCCGGATGGAACGCTTAAGGATGGGATGAACCTGGTCCGTGGCTATTGGGAAGCCAAGGATACGGACGACCACCTTGAGGCGGAGATCGAGAAGAAACGCAAAGCCGGATACCCCCTCACAAATACTCTGTTTGAAGACAACGCCACCGCCATCCTTTACCAGAATGGTCTCCGGGTGATGGCTATCGATATGAGGGATCCTAGCAAGCTGGTGGAAATCCTTTCCGAGTTCTTCCGGTATACCGAATCCGATATCGAGGAGTTTGAGCAGGCTATTGAAGAGTTCAAGGATCGTGTCCCCGACCTGGCTGAGGGATTGGCAAATAAAATCGAACAGGCACACCAAATCAACCCGGCATTCAAGAAAGCTTTCAGCGATTTCTTTGAACTTTGCCGTGTCAGCCTGAATCCAGACCTTGCTCAAGAGGCTGTTGATGAGATGCTCATCCAACACATCCTCACCGAGCGTTTGATCCGGGAGATCTTCTCCAATCCTGAGTTTGTCCGCCGCAACGCCATCGCCGCCGAAATCGAGAAGGTCATGCTCGCCATGACCAGCCAGAGTTTCGACCGCAACACCTATCTCAAAGAACTCGACCGTTTCTACATCGCCATCGAACACGCCGCGCGGACCATGTCCGACTTCACCGACAAGCAGCATTTTCTCAACACGGTCTATGAACGCTTCTTCCAGGGGTATTCTGTCAAGCTCGCTGACACGATGGGGATTGTCTATACACCTCAAGAGATCGTGAACTTCATGTGCGCGAGCGTCGTGGAGGTGCTCGAACAGGAGTTTGGCAAGAAACTCTGGGATGAGGATGTCTGCATCATCGACCCCTGCACCGGTACTGGCAACTTCATCGTCAACCTTATCCGCCGCATCCCCAAGGCCAAACTGCCAGATGTCTATAAGCACCGTCTCTTCGCCAACGAGATCATGCTCCTGCCCTACTACATCGCGGCACTGAATATTGAACACGCTTACTATGAACAGACGGGAAGATATGAGCCATTCGAGGGATTATGTTTCGTGGATACATTGGACATGGCCGAACGGTCACATGGAAAGATGTTTTTCATGACAGCAAAGAACACTGAACGTGTCCGGAGGCAGAAACGAGCTCCGATCACTATTGTGATCGGCAATCCGCCATACAACATTGGGCAAGCCAGGGAAAACGATAATAATAAAAATCGTGTATACCCCTTTGTAGATACCCGGATTCGTGAAACTTTCTCCCTAAGCTCACGAGCAACAAATAAACGTGCCCTTAGTGATGCTTATGTGAAGTTTTTCAGGTGGGCAATAGATCGACTTGGAAGGCGCGACGGAATTGTGTGTTTCATTAGCAACAACAACTTCGTTGACCAGTTGGCGCTGGATGGATTCCGCCATCATTTGCATCAAGAGTTCAGCCGAATCTACCACCTCGATTTGAACGGCAATGTTCGGCGAAACCCAAAACTAAGCGGCACAACACATAATGTATTCAAAATCCAGGTTGGTGTTGGAATTACGGTAGCCGTGAAGCGGGCTGGCTTGAGAAAGACAACGGATAAACTACGGTACTTCCAAGTGGAGGAAACTTGGAGGCGAGAACAGAAGCTCGAGTGGCTTGAATCAAGAAAAAACATTGGAAAGATTGAATGGGAACATCTCACGCCAGATACTAGGTCAAATTGGATCCAAAAAGGAAAAGGGAAAGATTATGAAGGCCTTATCCCATTGGGGAGTAAGGAAGCGAAGGTTGGAGAAGAGGACACGGGGAGGGTGGTGTTTCGTCTTTTCTCAAACGGAGTTAAGTCGAACCGTGACCGTATAGTTTACGACTTTTCCAAGGAATCACTCGCTCAACGGATTGATGAGTTCATCGATGCTTACAACATCGAAGTTGATAGGTGGAAACGCGCTCCAAAAGGAGCGAAAGTGGACTCTTATGTCAGGTACGACAAGGTGGTATGGGATGCCGATTTGAAACTGAACTTGCAGAGGCATCGATACGCCGAGTTTTCTACCGATTTCATCCATCGCTCTCTCTACCGCCCCTTTAACGTAAGGTGGTGGTATGGTGACAGGATTCTGAATGCGCGGGTGTATGGGATGCTTGCTTCTTTCCCGAACAACGAGGCGAACAAAGAAAATAAAATCATTAGTGTTCCAGGGATTGGGAATCGAAAAGAATTTGGCGCGTTAATCAGCAATACTATCGTTCCACTTGATTTGGCTTTTGAAAAAGCCCAATGCTTCCCCTTCTACACCTACGATGAGGATAGTTCCCACCGCAAGGAGAACATCACCGATTGGGCACTAAACAAATTCCGCTCCCACTACCAGGACAAGAAGATCACCAAATGGACCATCTTCTATTATGTCTACGGCATCCTGCATCACCCCGGTTACCGCGAGAAATTCGCCGATAACCTCAAGCGTGAGCTGCCCCGTATCCCCTTCGCCACGGACTTCTGGGCCTTTTCCAAAGCAGGAAGGAAGCTGGCTGGTTTGCATCTTGACTACGAAACGCTCAAGCCATGGGACTTGGAGTTCATTGAGACCCCTGGCGAACCTCTCTCTTACAGGGTCGATGACAAAATGAGGCTGTCCAAAGACAAAACATCGCTGTCAGTCAACAAGAGCCTGACTGTGGCGGGGATTCCAGCGGAGACCTTTGAGTACCGCTTGGGAAATCGGTCCGCCTTGGAGTGGGTGATCGATCAGTATCAAGTCTCCACGGACAAGCGCTCGGGCATTGTCAGCGATCCCAACCGGCCGGAGGATCCGGGGTACATTGTCCGGCTGGTGGGGCAGGTGATCCATGTGAGTATTGAGACGATGAAGATCGTAAAGGGATTGCCAGATGAGTATTCCGGTTCGGAACCCCCACCCAATGGGGAGGTATTCTCTTCACGCCAATCAGAGATCTCCAAAGCGAAGCCTCTCCGGAAGAAACTCGCGCAACAGTGCGGTGCCTATTGGGATCTCCCCCATTCGCTCCTATTTCCCCGCCGGTGATCCCCCCACATCTGGCCAGCCCTGCTCATCCGCTTTGAGGTTCTCATAGTTCTTGAAAAGCTGTCCCCACTCGCTGTTGAACGCCTGATCGACACGCGCCTTGCCGATGAAGGGATACCAGAAGTAATCGTGGTAGGCGAT
>CAZORO010000411.1:0-5435 GCA_964581845.1 uncultured bacterium | reverse complement strand
ACTCCCGAGGAAATCAAAGCGGAAATAGAAGCCCAAAAAGAAAAACTACGCCAACGGCAGGCGGCCGAGGCCGCGGGAAAGACCGGCTCGCAGTAATCCCAGCTGACTGATCCATGTCCACCAAGAATACTTTTTTTCTGGCACTTATCTGTGGGCTTCTACTTGCCGGGGGATACTTGTGGTTGATGGACCCCTATCGAGGAGTACAACCTCTCCAAAGAGAACCCCTCTCGATCCCTGTCGAAATCCCCCTCCCGAAAACCTTGGAAACCCAGATTGCCAGCTTGGTAGAGAACGAAAGCAACGCTCTGGCGGCTCCCACACCCACAGTAGCTGTGGCCGAGGTGGTTCTCCCCACCCTCACGCCAGTGGCACCGGATGCGGGTGTGAACGGCTCTTCCATCCCCTCCGCGAGTGATACCATGGAGGATCCCCAAGTCACTTACGATAAAGAGGTTCTCGATAGACGCTATGCTGAGTTCGCCTACATCGAGTTCGGTTGGCTTTCCACCAAGAAGATGGCCACCTTTCATAACAACTTGAACGGAGAAAAGGAGAAAGCACTCGAAGGCGGAAACATCCATGGACTCCGGCTGGAAGCTGTTGAGGAGGACCATGTCCTTCTCTCGTATGGCCAGTCTGGATCTATCCGGAAACCAAGAGTGGAGTTCGACATCAAGAATGATCCAGATGCGGTCCTTACAGAGGAGGAACAGAAAGCACGGGCCCTTCGTTACCAGGAGCTGTTTGGAAACAGATTCCGGATCGCCGCCAAGGATGCGGATCCAAAAGGACAGGCAAGACCCCTGCGGCTGCCCTCCGCCGACGAGGAAAAGGAAGCCCAGCAGAAGTATTTCGAGACCTATGGATTGCTCTTCAAAAGAATGAGCGAAGGGGACCCCACCATTGAGCTGCGTGATGTACCCAATCCTGAACTGAACTTCGATGAGACTGTTAAGCAATACTTTGAAACACATTGGCCTGGTCAGGTCGAGGTGACCACGGAGGAGGAATCATCCTCTAGCAACACCACCAACGATGGTTCCTCCGAGAAATGAGGCTGACGAGGAACAGAGTCTTGTTTCTTGGGGGACTCTTATGCGGGTGCCTGTTTTTTTCTCTCCTAGGGTGTTCAACAGGTCCCTCCGGGAAACCCGCTTCCAACGGGCAAGCTGCACCAGATTCCCCTGCCCCCACGGTGACTCCAGTTTCCTCCACGGCACCTGTCGCCAAGGTGGGTCCTTACCGCATATCCCTTGAGGATGTTCTGCGCCTGACAAAAGAAAAAGAGAACCTGGCGCATCCCATCACTCCGGCCACGCCAGTCACGACAGTCCGGAAAAACATCCGCAAGGCCCACCTGGATGAGATGGTGACGCGCAGGCTCTTGGTTCTAGGTGCTCTTCAACACCCTGAGTGGGTTTCGGATGCCTCCTGTGAGCGTGAGGTTCAAAGACAACTTACCACCCTTGGGCCGGAGGAAGTCGAACGCCGCCGTAAGCTCGCCGGTGTCGCCAAGGATGACTTCCTGAGCCAGTTCCGCCGTTTCATTCGTGAGGAAATGATGAAACGCGAGATTCTCCGTCATGAGGTCGAGATACCCGGCGCTGTCACGGATGATGAGGTCCGTCAACGTTACGAACGTGATCGTGAGAAGGTGTTCCACAGACCCGACAGCTGGGCGGTCTATCACATTGACCAGTTCCTGCCTCGTGAGAATGCCGCGGAACTCCCATCAGTGCGCGAGAAACTCGAGGAGCTGCGTACTCAAGCCTCCCGCCTCATCGAATCCGCTACAGACCCAAAGGCTAAGGCGGAACTGTTTGCCCCATTGGCCCAGGAACACAGTCAAGCTCCTGATGCGAAGACTGGTTATGCCTACATTTATGATTCTCCCGGCCTCAATTTTGACCCGGAGTTCGTGAAACGAGTGAAGACGGCTACCCCGGGAGAGCTGAGTCCTGTTTTTGACCTTGCTGGTGATGAGAAGAATGTAGGGGCCTGTTTCTTCCTTATGTTTGAGAAAAAGGATGGGGTTTACGCCCCCTTCGAAAGGGTGGAAAGATTCATCCGGACAGATCTTACCAAGGAAAAAAAGGAATCTTTGCAAAAGGCTCTTCTCGAACGGCTCCGAAACGAGTACAAAGTTGAGATCTGGGAGGACCGTCTCTACCAGGGCATTGACACCACCGCTGGAGGATGAGCTGTAAGTCATGACCACGGCAACTGTCGAGCGGGAGATCTCTCTGTTGGCCTTATTGGAAGTTCTCCAGGGCCGCTGGAGATTGGTCCTGTTGGTGGGCGTGATTGCCGCCTTGCTCAACACGCTTCTTTTTGCTCTGACCCCCTACACCTACGAATCCACCGCGACCGTTCTGGTTTCCCACACACGCAGCAAGGCGGAACCCTCCTATACTGAACGGACCCTGGTGGACACGGACTCCTTCGCGGCTGTTCTCATGAGTGGAGATCTCATGGAGAAGGTTCTCAAGCATTTCCAACTGGACCAACCTCCCTATGAGTTTGACATCGAGTCCTTGGGACGTTGCATTGGGGTCTGGGCGATCCGGAACCAGAATTCGGTGCAAATCCAAGTCCGCCTAAGTAATCTGGTCGAGAATACACCACAGTTGGCCGCGGACATTGCCAATTTCATGGCTCAGGAAGCTGACCGGATTGCTACTGAGTTGATGGATGAGGATATCCGCCGGTCGATGGACATCTTCGACCGGGAATATCAACGTGCTGAGAAAGACCTGGAGGCAATCCGGCAAAAAGCCATTGAGGTGCGTAATAAGGCCCCCTTCGAGGAGAAACGAAAACTGATTGACTCGCTGGGTACCGCCCAGAGCATGATGTATGCCGCTTACTCAACAGCTCAGTCAGATTATGTTTTAAAGACCGCCAAACTTGAGAACCTCAACCGAGCACTCAAGAGCGAGAAACCGACGATCGAGTTGATCCGGGCCCTCGAGGAGGAACCCTCGGTTCTTAACCTCTATGCCGCGCGGACCGGTATCGCCACCACTGAACTTTACGATGTGACCTCCACATCGACAGACATCAACTTGGTCCATGTGGAGCTGCGTAAGCTCCATGACGCGGTTGCTTCGGATGTGGAGGGTGCTTCCGCTGCCATTCGGAAACTCCCTGAATATATCCAGGACTTCTCTCGTCAAATCCATGAAGCCGAGTTGGTTCTGGGTGCCAGTGAAATCGATGTGAAGTTCTGGGAAGACCGGCTGGAATCAGCCCATCTCGGATTTCAGGAGGTTAATGAACGTTATCAAGTGGCCATCATGTCCATCGCCTCGGATCGGCAGGATCTGTTGTCGTGGATCCGGGCCACACCGCCCCTCAAACCGGCAGGACTACCCAGACCCCTTTTCGTGGTGGCCACGGCGGTCCTGACAATGGGAGTGTTGGCGGTACTCATTCTCCTTTATGAGGTCATGAGAGCAACTTGGACATCTGGAGGAACCCAGAGAAAACAGACGGTATAACCGGGAACCACAGCTATCCCTGCTTCCGTCTCCACCATCACTTGGTGTAGAGTAAGGAAGGAGGATCGTGATTATTTGGCCTAATCCATCAGATTTTTTGGCCGATAACCACAACGTGGAGCTATTGGTTTGACCAGGTTCGACGTTTTCTAGGAGGGAAATTTCATGCGTGGAAAAGTATTACTAGGCTGGTTATGGGTAATCGCCATTCTTTTGGCGGGAGGAGTTCAGGCTGGAGAGCCTGGATCCGGTGAGGCACCGGCAATTGAACAAAGAGCAGTAGAGGCCCCCGCCCCCGCTCCCGCTCCGGCTCCGATCGTGGAACCGGAACCACCGGTTCCGATGGTAAGCGAGGAGCAACCGGTCAGTGGCGGAAAATGTACAGTCACTTGCTATCGGCCGGTATGGAGAACCCGGGAGATCAACTGCACGCGCCGTGTGTGCCGGTATCGCGATGAGGTTCGCACCTGCAAGGTTCCGGTTTACACCCAGGAACAACGTTCACGTACCGTTATCTGCTGGAAGACTGAATGCGTGACCGAGATGCACACCGTGACTACCTGTCAGAATGTGGTCGATGTGTGCGGTTGTTGTTGCCCCCAGGTGGTGACCTGCGAGGTTCCCGTCCAAGTTCCCAAGCGGGTCCCCTATGAGGTCGAGCAACCTTACACCGTGTGTGTCTGCAACTGGGAAGAGCGTGAGTATACTGTTCAGGTTCCCTATTGGGACACCGAGGAATTCACCTGTACCCAGCAATACTGCGAGATGGAACCCTATGAAGTCGAGGTTTGTCCTCAACCTTGCTGCGTTCCTTGCTGCGCTCCCTGCTGCCCACCCTGCGGAACAGGTTTTGGCCTGAATCTTTTCGCCGGTCCAGTCAGCACTGGTTGTAGCACCTGTAATTAATCGATAGGGGTTTCTTTGTTTAGGTTTCATCCCCCCGTTGGGATTCTTCCTGACGGGGGATTTGTATCTCCGGGGATCTCCAGGACAGCCCTCCCGCTAGGTTCACGAACAGAGCGGGAAATGCAAACAGGTCCCAGTCCTCCATCCCCATGGAGGGGCACCACCAAACCGACCAGATAAGAGCAATGACCGCGGTTAGTCCCACTCCCTGTGGCCAGCCAGGAACAAGCCTCCTCCATCGCCAGATCAACAGAACCATCCCTAATGGAAGAGTGAACAGATGAAACCCAAGCAGGAGCCGCCAATGCTCCCAGGAAAGGATGCTGTAAGGACAAAGCTGGCCGGCGCCCAAGGTGAGAAACCAGGATCGTGTGAAAAACCCATCCACATTTCCGACCACCAGGAAAAAGTCGAAGACCCCCACAACCAGCACAAAGGCCCCGATGATCTCAGCCAGCCGGGCACGGTCCCAACGTTCCAATCCCCAGGCCAATCCAGGCCAGATCATTAAGGACATCGGGTGAAAGAAGAAGGTGACCCCGGCGGTAGCCCACACACACCAACTTGGAAATATGCCCTCCCGGTGTTTCTTCAGGATAACGAAACAGAGCATCGACAAGGCATAGGGCCAGGCATAGTTCTCGATATGCCCCGTGAAGATGAAGGTGCTCTTACTGAGGAGACATACCGCCCAGACCCACGGATCCCGTGTAAGCAACCACAAGGAGAGGAAATAAATTCCACCCGCGAGTGAACTGGAGAGAGCGATGCACTCCTGTGGTAACCAGTCTCTTTGACCCAAGATCACCCAGATAGTTTTATTGAGGATAATGACCAGGGGGGCACGCATGAAGAACTGCCAAGGGTACTTGAGGCGGTTGGCCATCTCCCCGGAATCGCCGCCTGGGAATGCCAGCCACCTTAGCTGGAAAAGGATCATGGGAAGCAAGACCAGGAAAAACAAGAACCCAATGGTACGCCGCCCTTGGAGATTCATCCGCGAAGACATTGCTCTCCCCCGGAACA
>CAZORO010000410.1:4844-5454 GCA_964581845.1 uncultured bacterium | reverse complement strand
TGTCTTCATCGGTGGCTGAGGTCACGAAAACCAGCTTGGCGCCCGAGTCTGGGTCGGAAATGGTCTTGGCCTCGGTGGGGAACACCTGACAGTCCCAAGTCTTCTGTGCAAAGACCGGTGATGGAGAGCCGATCAGAACAATGAAAAATGACAGGGAGACTCCCAGTCTGGACAGGAAGTGATTCACGGGATGCTCCTCGTTGGTTTTGAGATGATTGATAATAGCGTAGCTGGAAGATGGGAGGAGAGGGTAACCCACGGGGGAACACCAAACTGGTGAATTCAATCAGCTTAGATGGGGTTGGAGATAGGTGTTGAATCCTGGAGAGCGTGGAAGGAATGGAAAGTCCTGGAAAACAGATGGGGGGGAATCTTCCACGGCCCTCCGCGCATTCCATGAGTTTCCACAATTCAACAACTCTCCCTCCCCACCAACCATCGTGATTGAAACGCCACGTTGAAAGCCGATAATCGATATGGGGAATCATGCCGCAACCAAGGCCCCAGACCCCAAAACCATCAAAGGAGGACACGCCGCCGTACTGACCTCGCTCAAGATCACCGGATTCCGTACCTTCGAGTCCCTCACCATCGAGGACCTGGGACGGGT
>CAZORO010000410.1:0-4834 GCA_964581845.1 uncultured bacterium | reverse complement strand
TGTTTGTGGGGGAGAATGGGTCGGGGAAGACAGCGGTGCTGGAGGCGGTGGAGTTGTTAGTAAAGAGTGGCCTTCGTTCGGTTCTTGCAGAGCAACTTATAAGCAGAAAGGAATACCTTTACCAGAATGGGGATATGGGAGGATCCTCATTCCTTGATGCTTGTCACCTGTTTTATGGCTACCAAATGGTGGATGGAACAAAGTTTTCGATCAATGACTTTCATGCAAGTGTCTTTGATCCGGGTAATGTTGCTGGATTGAGTCCTTGCCTGAACTTGCAATGGTCTGATGATGAACCAATTTCCATTCCTTTATCATCCGAGGGGGGTATCTCTTCCCAACCGCCAGAATCACTCAAATCGAAGAATTTTACAGGTAAAGGAACTCCTCACTTTGCTAGATTTCCATCCATTTGGAGGGGAGATGTTGCTGAAATGTGGGATGATATCGCGCTTTCTCCTACTGAAGAGAGGATCATTGAGTCTGTCCGAATCATAGATCCTAGAATAGAAGGCATTCGAACGCTTCAAAATGGTGAAATAGTAACCAAAGTAGAAGATGTGGAGAGAAGGCTCTCATTAGGAAATCTAGGTGAGGGAGTTGCGCGTATACTGTTGATTGCTCTGACAGTCGCTGACTCAGAAGGATCAACTGCCATGATCGATGAAATCGACACCGGCCTGCACTTTTCGGTTATGGAGAAGATGTGGCGGATGGTGATCGAGACGGCGCGGAAGCTGGACGTACAGGTGTTCGCGACGACACATAGCCAAGACTGTCTTGAGGGTATCGCCCGGCTCTATGAAAGGTATCCTGAGGCAACAAAAGATGTCATGGTTTTCAAGCTTCATTAGGGGATGACCAAAGCCGCAAAATTCACTTCGGAGAACATTGCTGTTGCCATCGATAGCAAGATTGAGGTGCGCTAACGATGAAGAACCCCCTACCCCAGAGAGAATCACCCAACCAACTTCTGGTTGAGGGAAAAAACGACATGTATACGGTTATTGCACTTGTTGAAAGGGACAATACTGTCTGGACGGGGGAGGACCAACGAATCCCCTACTTTCCTGTCGCGGAATCTGGTGTAGAGGATGGAGGAATAAGCAAAGTATTCAAGCAACTTGCCGTTGCCTTTGAAGCACTGGAGCTTGGAGGTAGGCTAGGGGTCATCGTCGATGCAGATACCGATCCCAAAAGGCGTTGGGACGAAATCGTGGACTGGTTCAAGCAGTCCGATAGATGTGTGAACCTTCCGGAGACTTCCCAATCTGGCGGGGTAGTCGTTCCATTCTCCGAGAAAAAGGCCCGCATAGGAATCTGGATAATGCCAGATAACCAGTCAGCGGGGTGTTTGGAGCATTTCTTGGCGAAGTTGATCCCAACGAATGATCAAATATGGCCCTATGCCCAAGAGGTGGCCCATGAAGCAGGAGAGAACGGCGCACCCTTTTGGAAGAAAAAGAATTCTAACATGATGGCTTAAGCGGAGGTCCACACATGGCTGGCCTGGCAGAAGAATCCCGGTGCCCCCTTTGGTAAGTCAATTGAATATGGAGACCTCAACGTTGAAAATCAGGCAGCCAAAGATTTCCTTTCCTGGTTCAAACGCCTTTTTTTGGAGTAGACACGACCTAGTCATACCTGTAACGCTGAAAAGGATACTTGTTTTTTCATCAAGAATCGGCTATCATTTTCATCAATAAGGAGGAGAAATCTGATGAGAATCACGGTTGATATTGATGAAAATGTTCTCGCGGATGTCTGCCGTGAGACAGGAGTGGAAAAGAAGTCGCCCGCAGTCGGAAAAGCATTAGAGGTGTTTCTAAAAGAGACCCGAAAGAAACGTATCCTAGCATTGGCGAAAAGTGGCCAGATTCAATTTGATCTCACCAATGACGAGATTGAGGCGGGCTACCTGGATGACCCTAATTGATACCTCGGCGTGGATTCAATTTTTACGAGGATTGGATGAAAACAATCTTGTTGGCGATTGTTTCTACAATGATGAAGCGGCATACACGTGTCCGATTTATGTTGAGCTTATAGTGGGGATAAAAAAAACCGAGCTCCATCATCTGAAAGACACACTAATTCATTGTTTACGGATCCCATTTCAATCAAAAGATTGGGATATGACAGCGGACATAGAGTGTGGAATGCGTAAGAAGGGGATTACTGTGCCTCGAGGCGACATCTATGTAGCCACAGTTGCGCTTTCATCAGGACTTCCAATCCTCTGCAGAGATCGGCATTTTGAGATGATACGGGATAATGGCTATGGTAAACTCCGAGTCCGAATGATGATCTAGTCACAACAAATCCACAGGGTCTTCTTTCTTCTTCCCCCCCACCCTTGACATAAGTCCCTCAAACCATTAGAAATCAATACAGTTTGACCCAAAAGAAACATCTCGAGGAGAAGGTTCGTGCAGCCGACATTCAGACCGAGCCGCTTGAAAAGGAAGCGGACCCACGGGTTCCGTGCCCGTATGGCAACCCGGGGGGGGCGCGAGGTGCTCAGGAACCGCCGTCGCAAGGGACGTTACAGGCTGACTCCAGTCTAGGCAATCACCGCCACGGTCTCGATTACCGCTTCCCCCGCGAAGCCCGGCTAGTCAACACTCACGATTACGCGCCCGTCCTGAAACGGGGCGCCCAGTGCCGGATGAAGTTGCTAACGGCCAATGCTATTCCCAATGAGCGGGGGCATCCGCGCCTGGGGATCGTGATCAGCCGGAAGGTGGGCAAGGCCCACCTTCGTAACCGTCTTAAGCGAGTGTTGCGCGAGACCTTCCGCCTTGAGGTCCTTCCAGGGGGGGTATCCGCCGATGTGGTGGTAAGAATCATCCCGGGGAAGGAAAGAATACTGACCCAAGAGCTGCGGGACGAGTTCCTTGCGGCGGTGCAAGCGCTGGGCCTTCTTCCCTCGCGATCCTGATCGCTGGCCCGATTGGCGGGAAGCCGTCTCACCCATTCGATAATCCGCGCTCCGGTCCCAAATGAGAGACCGAATGTCGAACCTCCTGGCGGTTTTGATGATCGCCTTCATCCGCCTTTACCGGCTGGTGCGTCCCTCCTGGATCCACTGTTGCCGTTTTGAACCCACCTGCTCCAGGTATGCCTGGCAGGCGATCACCCTGTATGGCCCCTGGCGTGGAGGCTGGAAAGCCCTCCGCCGTCTGGCGCGTTGCCAGCCGTTCTGCCCGGGGGGAATGGACCCGGTCTGATGGCAAATTTTCTGAACAACCTCTCGCCCGAGCGTAGAATCCTGCTGGCTACTTCTCTGTGCGTGATGCTTTCGGTGGTCTTCACCCTCTTGATGCCTCACCCTAAACGTACTCAGGAAACCAAGCCCCCCGAGGTGGCCCCTTTAGTAGGCGGTGAACCAGCCAGTCTCAAACCAAGTGGAACCGAAACAGCTCTTCCCCCACGGGACATCACCGCCGAAGCCGTAATCCCCGCATCCACCCAGACCGTCCAATCCCCCGTGACGCCGCTTGGTAAAATCAAGAGTCCACTCGCTTCGGCGGATCCGAATCTTCAAGCAAAGGAGGTGGTGATTGATACCCCCCATGCACGGATGGTGTTTTCAACTCAAGGCGGAACACTGAGATCCTTCCGTCTCAAGGATTACCCAGAGATCGATCCCCCGATCAAACTCCTCGAAGCCCAGCGTGATGCCGCCCTTGATCCCGCGGTCAAGGATTTCTGGCGTAAAAGGATCGATGAGTCTCTGGCACGCAAGCAAAGGATGGGGTCCACCAAGATCAGGAAAGGAATGCCGGTTCCAGAGGAAGCATGGGTTGAGTTGGTCCCACAATATGAAGACACCCAGGAATTCCCTCTGATCCTCCATTTCGGAGCGGATCTCTCCGACCGGGACTTGGTCTATCAAGCCAATGTGGACCAGAAGTCCCTTGTGGCGGGCGAAAAGTTTGACTTTGAACTGGTGGGTAAAACCGCCTCGGGCCTGACACTGATCAAGAAACTGACCCTGTCCGCGGATGAACCTCAGATTGGACTGGAGATCCATACCAAGGCTCCGGGCGGTCTCAAACCGCTTGAGGAATCGCTTGGGCAGCAGTGGGTGATCGAGTGGCCTGATGGTTTGGCTCATATCCCTTTCCATTACCCCGGCGCGCAGGAGGAAAACCAGCTCCGTGCCCTTCTGAATGATTCGATGCAGTCTCCCACCCTGCGTGACTGGATGAGGAAGCAGGCCGCCAGTATCGGCCCAGTCAAGGAGTTCCGCTACCCGCTGGATGGAAGGATCGGGTGGATCTGCATCGAAACACGTTACTTCATCTCCACCCTGATCCCCGAGGATTCCACGCTCCAGGGGGTTTACCTCGCGCGTGGCATCAAGGATCGCCCAGTGGTGGACACACGCCTTGGAATCGGGTTGGTTTCACCGCTGAAAGATCAACCCCAGAAATTTACGCTTTATGTGGGGCCCAAGCTGACCCACACCTTGGCCAAACTGGGAGGCGGACTCGACCGGGTGGTGTATGACTCCTGGTTTGGATCGATCTGTCTCCTGGTGGAATGGCTGCTGGGAGTCTTTTACAAGATCATCCCCAGTTACGGTGTCGCGATTATTCTCCTGTGCATCTTCTCGAAGCTGGTCCTTTATCCATTAACATATAAACAAGCCCAAACTCAGATGAAGATGGCCGCGCTCCAGCCCAAGATCCAGGAGCTCAAAGAGAAATACAAGGACGACAACCAGAAGCTCAGCCAAGAGCAGATGAAGCTGTGGAAGAAACATGGGGTCAACCCGGCCAGCGGGTGTCTGCCGATGCTGGCCCAGCTACCCATTTTTATCGCCCTC
>CAZORO010000409.1:0-5468 GCA_964581845.1 uncultured bacterium | reverse complement strand
GAATTTGTATCTCCTCTTCTTTCTGAGGATTATAAATCCGTGAACAACATATTCCTCACTCCCTTTGCTGTCCTCCATGGTCTTCCAAACCTTCCACGATTCAACAGAAATCCCTGAAATCATGCCCCAATTATTCGATACTTTATATTGAAATTGTTCACGGTCTGTTGTTCTCCGTGCTCTTCCGTTTCCTCCCTTCACTCCGTGATTCAAAAGGTGGGGCTCTCTCCTTGCAACCTGAATGTTGAACTCCAAACAGTCACCATTCCCTATGCTTCTTTTCCCTCGATCCACCTGATCTCCCTGTTCGGCCTGAACCATGTCATCTGCCTTCTGGCAAACCGGCGGGTCTTCTGCTTGATGAGTTCGATGGTCTCCTCCAATCCTCTTTCTCCATCCAGGTGCTGGACCACCTCCTTGTATCCAAGTCCTTGGAGAGCGGTGTGAGAGAAGGCCCCGCCAATGAGCAGATTCTCGACTTCCTTGATCAGACCCTGCTCGAACATCCAGTCCACACGCTGGTTGATACGCCGGTCCAGCTCCTTCCAGGGCCAGGTCAGGCCAAACCAAGCGATACGGTTTCTCCAAGGCGGAGCCTCCTGTTGAGCCTCGAACGCGGTTTTTGTCAGGCCGGTGAGGTGGTGGATCTCCAGCGCACGGATGATCCGTTTGCAGTCATTAGGATGAATCTTGGAGGCCGCCTCCGGATCCACCCTCAGGAGTTCCTCGTGTAGTGAGGAGATTCCTTCTTCCATGGCGCGCAATTCCATCCGTTCACGGAAGTCGAAATCGGGGGGTGGAGCTTCCGCCAATCCCTCGAAGAGTGCTTTCAAATAAAGACCCGTCCCGCCGCACACCACAAGGGGACGGTTCTCTTCGTAGAATCGATTGAGGACAGGAGCAGCAACAGCACAATAATCCGCGACAGAAAAGGGAAGATAAGGGCTGGCCACATCGATGGCGTGGTGAGGAACTCGGCATTGTTCATCTAAGGTTGGCTTGGCGGTGCCGATATCCATGCCCCGGTAGACCTGCATCGAATCAGCGGAGAGGATCTCAGTCTGGAGTGACTCGGCCACCTCCAGTGCGAGAGCCGATTTACCGGAGGCGGTGGGTCCAGTAATGGTGTAGATGAGAGGGGGGCGGGGAGGTGAGGTTGTCATCCGCGCCGAGCACTAGAAAACCTGGGCGTGTTCCTCAGTCACAGGGCCTGGAACAGGGTTGTTTTCATCATCGACAAACACCAGACGGGGACGATGCCCTGGAACCTCGTGTTCATCGAGCTGGGCATAGTTGAAGATGATCACCTTGTGTCCGGCCTTAACCTTAAGCGCGGCGGCGCCATTGATCCCGATGGTACGGCTCCCCCTTTCAGCGCGGATCACATAGGTCGAAAGCCGTTCGCCATTGACCAGATCCGCCACCTCGATCCGCTCATTCTCGTCTAGACCAGCCAACTCCATCAGCTCCTCATCGATGGAAAGCGAGCCGACGTAATCCACATTGGCCTCCGTGACTGTCGCACGGTGGATTTTTGCACGCAGAAAGCTTCTTAACATGCCGATTCCTTGAGTTTGGATTGGATAAACTGCGCACGGAAGATATCCCGGTCGCGTGTGTCGAGGGGCTTCCCGGCGCGTTTCTGCAGGTGGGCGGGACGGCTGCAGAGGAGGATCTCATTCAATGTGTTGATGGAGACATCCTTGAGGATTCCGGTGGTGACTCCGAAACGGAGGGGACTGAGCAGGTCGAGGGTCTCACGGCTGTTCAGTTTACGGGCTGTCGAAAGAATTCCGAAGGAACGCCATACCCGGTCTTGCACCTCCTCCTCAGCCTCCTCGAGTAGCTGCGAGGCGGCCTTGCTTTCGCTGTCCACGATCTGGTCGGCCACATGGTAGAGTTTCTCGATGGTATCTGTCTCGGAGATACCAAGTGTCACCTGGTTCGAAAGTTGGAAAAGGTTGCCTTGGATATCGGATCCTTCCCCATTTGGCCCGCGGACTGTCAAACCTAACTGCGCCACCGCATTGACCATCTTCTGGATCTGTCGGGTCATTACCAGTGCGGGCAGGTGCACCATCACCGAGCAACGCAGCCCGGTGCCGACATTGGTTGGGCAGGCGGTGAGATAACCCCAACGATCTGAATACGAGTAATTGATCTGTTGCCCCAGCTCGTCATCCAGCCGGCTAATCACTCGCCAGGCTTCATGCAGATTGAGACCCGGCAGGAGAACCTGCAGACGCAGGTGATCTTCCTCGGCTACCATCACGCTCAAGGTCTGGGTGGTTTGGATAAAGACACTCCGTTGGTTCTGTCCCCTGGCCATCTCCTGGCTGATCTGGTGACGTTCCATCAAGAAAGTCAGGTCGAGTTCGCTGGCGGCCTCGAGTTGGAGCTCCTCGCTTTGGGAAAGAAGCCCGGTGGAACGGATCGCGTGGGAACAAATGCTGATAACCTTGGCCAACTCACCGGTCGAGGCCCAATGAGAGAAAGGATAACCCTTCACATTTCTTGCCAGGCGAATCCGGCTGGAGAGAACATTGGCGCTCATCGGACCGGGACGAGAGAGCCATTGGCAAGCTGTGAAGTCGGGATCATCCAGGATCATTGAATCGACTGCCCTTCAAGCGACTTGATCTCATCACGTAACTTGGCCGCCGCCTCGAAATCTTCAGAGGAAACCGCTAGACGGAGTTGCTCTCGTTTTCTCTGGATCAGGGGTACTAGGTCAATGGTGGCGGAGTGGGCTTGGTTGGGTGCTTTTCCAGCATGGCGTGGGCCCGCTTGAATACGCCGCAAGAGCGGTTCGATCTCCTCGGCGAAAGCATCGTAACAATGAGCGCACCCCAAACGTCCCGATTCCTTGAATCCCCGGTAAGTCTGATTGCATACAGGACAAGTCTTGGAGTCCTCCGCGGCCCGTTTCACCGCCTCCTCTTGTGTTTCTGGACCGTTCGCCAATCCTTCCATCGGAAAGACCATCTTAAAGTCTCCACCGCTGATCCCATGCTCACGGGCACAATCGGGGCAGATGTGAAATTCGGTCACCTTCCCACCCTGGATCTGCGTGATGTGAATCTTGGCGGCTTTCTGATGGCACACCTCGCAGCTTTTGCTATGCATCAACCGTCCCTTTCCACATTTCCATTCTCACCTGCATACACTTTATCTCACCCTCCCTTACCTGACAACGCAAGGGACTGGGGAGCCATGAAAGTGCTTGGAAAAAAGGAGTGCCTCCACGCCATGGAATCGAGTGAAGGCGCGAAGGCACAAATCCAAAGGAGTGGTTATCGAACCGGATTAGTTTTTATTCGCGTATATGGCCGCCAGATCTTCCTCAGGATCCCGGCTGGTGGCTTTTACATCATACTTCTCGACTAGAATCTTGAGCACATTGGGGCTGATGAAAGCAGGGAGGGATGGGCCGAGACGGATACCTTTGATGCCCAGATAGAGCAGGGTCAGGAAAACTGCCACCGCTTTTTGCTCGAACCAGGAAATGACCAGGCTGAGCGGCAGGTCATTGACTCCGCATCCGAAGGCCTTGGAAAGTGCCAATGCCACTTGGATGGCACCATAGGCGTCATTGCACTGTCCCATATCGAGCAAGCGCGGCAGTCCCGCCACTGTTCCATAATCGTGATTGCGGATACGGTACTTACCACACCCCAAAGTCAAGATAATGGAATCTTGAGGAGTCTTCTGAGCGAACTCCGAGAAATAGTTCCGTCCCGGTTCGGCCCCATCACAGCCACCGATCAGGAAGAAATGCTTGATGGTACCGCTCTTGACAGCCTCCACCACTTTATCGGCAATACCAAGAATAGCGGAGTAATGAAAACCGACCGTGCTCTCGGTTTTCTTCTGGGCGGGGAGATTCCCGATTTCAAGAGCCTTTTGAATAACCGGCTGGAAGTTCGAGTTTTTGATCCGGGTGGCTCCGGGAACAGCTGTCGCGCGGGTGGTGAAGAACCGTGGGAGATAGGTGTTCGTGGCCAAGGGGATCAAGACACAATTCGTGGTACCCAGGATGGCTCCACCAAATTCCTCAAACTCCCTTTTCTGGTGCTGCCAGGCATCTCCATAATGTCCAGCCAGATTGGGATGCTCGCGCAGTTTTGGGTACATATGAGCGGGGAGCATTTCACCATGTGTGTAGACCTTCACATTGGTTCCCTCGGCCTGCTTGAGGAGATCGGAGAGATCGAGCATGTCATGTCCTGTGACCAGGACTCCCGGTCCTTCCTTGGTTCCCTCGTAAACCTGAGTTGGAGAGGGTTGCCCGAAATGCTCGACATGCCCGTTGTTGAGCATCTCCATCACACGCAGGTTGATCCGCCCGCATTCCAGAACCAACTCGAAGAGACTGTCCATGTCAAAGTTCACATTGGTGACCGTGGCGAAAAGGGCTTCCTCCACGAAGGCATCCACCTCCTCATCCACCTGTCCAAGCCGCCGGGCATGGTGTGCATAGGCAGCCATTCCTTTGAGGCCATACAGCAGTATCTGCTGTAAAGATTCCATATCCTCATTTTTCCCACAGACACCCACTGTTTGGCAGGCGATTCCCCGGTAAGTTTGTTCGCATTGGTTGCAGTACATACTCATGATTGACCACCCTCTCTTGCGCGGTTTGTTTTATTGGTTCCCTTTGTTCCTGGTTCTTTTAGGAGACCCAGGAAGTTTAGGAGACATGATAAGATGCTAATGGAATGCAAATATTCTGTCAAGAACTTTCAGGATAAATACATGAGATTATTTTCAGAAGTCCTTAGCACTCATTAAGGAGCATGAACCTGAAGGGAAATCCATAAAAAACACACAAAAAGGCCCTCTGTTTCCAGAGGGCCTTGATAAGGTATTCCGAGTAGAGAACGCTGTGTGAGTCTAGTCGACGTCGTAATCGTCTGTATCAATATCGACTTGAGTCATCTCGGAGATCTCTTCTTCGTCGATCATTCCCTGATCCAGAGTCTCCGCAAGATCTGGGGGGGTCTGAGCGAGGATGTCATTGGCTTGATCGGTGGCCAGGGCTTCATCGGAGACACGCAGGCTACGGTATTCCATCTTGCCTGTACCGGCGGGGATCAAATGCCCCATAATGACATTCTCCTTAAGCCCAAGCAGACGGTCCTCCTTGCCAGCGATGGCCGCTGCGGTGAGAACGCGCGTGGTTTCCTGGAAGGACGCCGCGGAGATGAAGCTCTCGGTTCCCAAGGAGGCTTTGGTGATTCCCAACAGGTTGGTCTGAAATTTTGCGGGACGTCCCCCGCTGGCTTGAACCCGTTTGTTCTCGACCATCACCCGGAAGCGGTCCTCAACATCCATGGGCAGGAAATCGGTATCACCTGGATCGATGATGGTCACCTTGCCCATCATCTGCCTGATGATGACCTCAAGGTGCTTGTCGTTGATCGACACGCCTTGCAGCCGGTAAACCTCCTGAATTTCATTGAGGAGAT
>CAZORO010000408.1:0-5480 GCA_964581845.1 uncultured bacterium | reverse complement strand
TCCGATACCCGCGCCCTGATGCCAGGCTGGAAAGTAGTCCGGCATGCCCTGCGCGGGGCTAACACCCTCGATGATTTTACCGAGTTGGTGCTTTTCCTTGGTAGCTGGGTCGGGTAGGAGACGCTTTTCAATCACCGAGTTCCCGCTCACCAAAGTATTGCGGCAGGTATGGAAGGCCATGCCATGCCCATCGATGCAATTGAAGGATTGGGTGGGACGTTTATTGATTCCAATCTGCTTGTAGTTGAGGATGGTACAATTCAGTACTTTCGAATCGGTGCAATCACGGAACTGGATCGCAGGTTCGATTGCACGGTTATCGATGATGCTGACTCCATCAATGATGACTCGCGAACACCCTTCACAGAGAATCGCCTGGAGCGTTTTGGCTGAATCGATATCACGAACCAACCGGAGCCCTTCGATATGGATATCCTTGAGTTCCTTCGCATAGAGGATGTTCACGGTGTCGCTGCTCATGATGATTGTGGCATCACCCTTGAGACCGGATCCATCGGACTTAAGGGTGAGGGGGGCGCTGATCCGGTATTTTCCACCGCTTATATCAAGGACTTGTCCAGGATGGGAATCCAGGGCGGCTTGCAGATCGGGGAACTGTTCGGATGCATATGCTGGATAACCTGAAGAAAACCAGAACAGCTGAACCGAAAGGAAAAACAGCACCAGGTGGATAAAACGTTTTCTGAATTGTGTCAAAAACATCGGAGTCTCCCTTTTTAATGATTCTAGCCACAATTATGAGGCGGGGAAAGGGATATATCATTCATTTCAAATCGATGGTAGCAGAATCAACTGATTTTTGCAATAGGGTGATAAAACGTTTTCTTACCATACTATTAATAAAAGAATCTTGTGCTGGTAGTTTGTTCCTTTCGAGCTTAGTGGAAAAAGAAGCGTGCCGGTATATCATCCCAAGGATGAAATGAGGGGGAAGAATCGAGATGGGCAAGATATATATCGAAAGGCTGACGGATGAGGAATGGAAAGCACTGGAGAAAATGACAAGCAGCTTAAAGATGGCGGCCTCCCAGATCAAACACACCCCGGATTATCCGTCAAAAGATTGTCGAGCAGGCGCTCCAGACTGACTTGGAGCACAAGCGGTAGGATCAATCTTCGTGTCCCCAGTGGCGGGATGGATCCGGAGACACTTGCGGTCTCATCACATCTAAACCTGATACTTCAAGGAGGTAGGAAATGAAGAAAGTGACGTGGATTCTGTTTGCTTGGATAAGTCTGTGGATCATCTTGCCATCGGGAGCGGGAAGCGTGGAATCAACCTCTATCCATGGAGTCTTTTCCGTCATGGAATATGGGGCAGTAGCCGACGGAAAGACCGATGATACGGCGGCTATTCAAAAGGCCATCGATGCAGCCTCGGAAAAAGGAGGCCAGGTTATACTCCCTCCAGGAAGGTTCTTGGTGGGAGGCAGTCTCCAGGTCAAACCAGGTGTTTCGGTCATCGGCTCCCATGATGCCCCTCAAGCCATTGAGCCCCTGATTGGAACCATTATCCATGCCACGGGCGGACGTGACAACGAAACTGCCCCTGCCCTTTTTGAGGTTGGACACTCGGCCATGGTACGAGGACTCACGGTTTGGTACCCGGACCAAAAACCAGAGGAGATTCACCCCTATCCCTGGACCTTCCACCTTGCTGGATTTGACAACACACTCGAGAACCTAACCCTGATCAACAGTTACAACGGGATCAAAGTGGGGCCAGAACCGAATGTCCGGCACCGTATCCGTAGCGTTTATGGATGTGTCCTCCGGCGGGGTTTATTTGTTGATGCCTGCACTGACATTGGACGTGTAGAGAATGTGCAATTCCATTGCCATTGGTGGTCGGCGGCCTCGATTGGGGGGGCATGGGATCCCGTCTACAAATACATGGGAGATCACCTGGAGGCCTTTATCTTCGCCCGGACCGATTGGGAATATGTGACCAACAATTTTGTCTTTCCCGCCAGGATTGGATACCGTTTCATCGAAACCGAAAAGGGAACCTGCAATGGTCAGTTCACCGGAATTGGAGCGGATTCCTGCCAGGTCGCAATCCAGGTGGATGCCATCCAACCCATGGGGCTCCTGATTACCGGCGGGCAATTCGTCTCCTTCCTTGGGGAGCGACCGATAGAAGCGGTGATTAGTCCCACTTGTAAGGGGAATGTACGCTTCGTCAACTGCGCCTTCTGGGGACCGGCGGATCACAATGCCCTTATCGAGGGGGATGGCTTTGTCTCCTTCAGCGATTGCTACTTCAGCAGCTGGAAGGACCAACAAGGGAACCGCCCTCTGGTAGTGGCGAAGTCCGGAAGGGTGCAGATCCACAACTCCACCTTCGGAACCGAACAACCGGGTGTCGAACTTGGACCAGAACTGAAACATGCTATCATCCGGGGAAACAATGGAGCGAGAGGTGTCCGGATCGTCAACCAAGCGAAAGCAGCGATCATCGAGGACAACGAAGAACCATTACAATAAACCAACAGTCAACCGAATAGACGAGGGCGCGGGAATCCACTGCTTCGCCCTCGAGTGAACTGATGATAGGAAAGCACACCATGACATCTGTATTTCGTTTCCAAGGATGTCTGTTAGCAATACTATTCCTTATAGTTTTTCCTGTTCCTTCCCATTCACAAAACACCGACCTGAACCAGGACGGAGCAGTTACCTCCACCGATTTATTAATCTTCCTGCAGGATTGGTATGCGGAACCGATTCCCACTCCCACTCCCACTCCCATCGAGGATCTCGATGCGGCCTATCAGGCAGCCATTGCGGATGCATCGGTCGCGGAACCATCCGAAACCACACGGAATCTGACCGCTCTGATTAGCTCTGAACCGGGATTGATCTGGGATACCACCACAGGCCCCAGCCGGGTACTGATGGTGATGTGGACTTCTTGGCCTGGGTATGCCGATGAAGTTGGGTCGGTCACCACAGTTAACCGGAACCTGTGGGTAAGCGCGGCTCCCCAGATTCAAGAATTCTGCAAAGACCAAGAACTGACAGAGGACAATGTGGTTTTACGCCTTGAGCAGCTCAATGGAATGCCCGCCGGACGCAACCTTCCCTACTTTGTCGAATTCTGGGTTCATCCGGAAGACCTGTTCCGTCCCAGCGCGGATCCCGAGGTGTCAGATCATGAGGCTGGCATCGATTACCCGGTTTCCGCCACCTATGTCTCTCTCAGCCAGGAATTTAAGGGGTGGTTCGAGTGGCAACGGGCGCACTACAGCACCAATGGCTACCCTTGGACCCGCCTGGGGTACACTTACGACTGGGGGAATCCCAACTCAGAGATAGGGTTATCCGAATATGTGACCCGCAAGATGGCCCCTTTGGGGATCAACCGGGTAGCGGGCACACTGGAGTATTGTCTAGGGAAAGAGGCAAAGGGGGTAATGCCCCCGCCAGCGCAACCCTTGTGGCGGCATCCGTTTGAGCGTTGAGCTGGATGGGAGTTTTTTTAAATTAGCCCAGTCCGCTTTAGCTCTTTATAAAGGGCCTCCGCAGTCACTTCCTGCCCCCACGCGGTAAAATGACCCTCATACAAGGGCCGGGAAGCGGTCCGTGATTTCTCGCGGAGAATGGGTGTAAGATCGAGATAAGGCATCCCAATGCGGCCGCACTCCGTAATGAGAAGCCGCACGGTATCATGGGTGGCGGAACGGTCTTTCTGGAAAATCTCCTCGTGGGGGATGATCAGAAGGAAAGCCTGTGTGCCATACCGTTCCGTGCTTCGGAGAAAACGTTCGAGGATCCCAGCTGTAACAAGCCACTCTGGAGAGTTTTCGTCAAGCGTCCGCCGGTCCAGTTTTTCCCACACCCGTTTGCCGTACTCAACAAGATACAGCCCTTGGGGTCCAATCTTTTTTTCTCCGCTCTGGTAAAGCCGGGCAAGCTCGGTGGGACTTGGGATCTCACGATCCGCGAGAACAATCTCATTCCCACGCAGCTCAAAGACTGGTTTGGCATAACTCCTGAACCAGGTATCATTGCGGAAAAGATCTCGTGTATAAAAACCGAGGATGACCAGATCAGGGTGAAACGCCTTTCCATCACGCTCATAAAGAAGGACCTGTTGATCTGTACCATAACCAGGAACACCCCAGTTGATGATCTCATCGTGGGAGAGAAACCGGTCTCTCAGGATATGTGGAAAGGTTTCCTCATCACCTACTTGGAAACCAAAAGTGTATGAGTCCCCAATAAAGAGGACCCGTTTCTTTCCAGGTTGACGCGCCACCGGCCAATCCACTTTCCCTCTCTGTCCATGTGCGTTCGTGTTGACTCCATTGCTTCGGTAGTTCTTTTTGAGAGACCATCCCAGGTCCGGGTCAAAACAGAATATAGTGTCCCCGAAAATGAGTCCCTCACCCTGCCGGTGGCCCATAACCCATTCCCATTCCTGGACCAGGCTACGGTCTCCGCAGGGAGGTATCATCCATCCCACAGCACAGACAAGCCTCCAGGCCAGTTCCACGGCGACAAGTAGAAAAAACAAAGTCACGGCGAGAAAAGCGAAGGTTTTGGCACACCCAACCCTTGGAACATCACTACTGGGATTTATCTGGTTCAAAGGGAGACACCCCATGCAAGAATACGAATTGATATGGGAATGTTACTGCCTTGTGTGTAAGGAAAGAATGGGGGTGCTTTTTTTTTACCTTTGCATGGACCCGTAGGAATGGGTAATCTTCCCCACTCCAGCTTGGAGGAGACTGAGATGATGAATAAACGGCCTGTCATTTTTTTACTGATTCTTTTGGCAAGGGTACTTCTCCTGCCAGAAGGAGTAATCGCGGTTAACTCAGCCATGGCCATGAAAGTTCCCGGCCAATGCTCAGTCCTTGAATTCGGTGCGAAAGGCGATGGAATCTCCGATGACACCCTTGCTTTTCAGACAGCAATGAATGAGATGGAGAAAGCAGGTGGAGGAATTGTCTTTGTCCCGGCGGGGAAGTTTCTCATCCAAACCCATCTTGTGGTACCTCGAAATGTGACCCTTGAAGGTGTTTGGCGCGCCCCTCAAAGAGGAGTTCCGGTGGATGGGGGGTCCACGCTCCTTGCTGTTGAGGGGAAGGGGGAGGCTGAAGGAACTCCTTTTATCACCCTGCGGACAAGTGCTACCCTGAGCGGAATCTCAGTCTTCTACCCACAGCAGATCATCGCCGATCCTCCCCTTCCCTACCCTTGGACGATTCGTTCATCCTCAAAGGGCGAGGCACCTGGCCATGGCGAGACCGACAATTGCTCTATCCTCAATGTGACCCTCATCAATCCCTACCAAGCGGTTGATTTTGGAACCTTTCCCACGGGGAGACACTACATCCGTGGCCTGTATGCCCATGCCCTCCACCGCGGGCTCTATATCGACCAGTGCTACGATGTCGGTAGGATCGAGAATATCCATTTCTGGCCCTTCTGGGACCTCAATAGCGGCA
>CAZORO010000407.1:0-5488 GCA_964581845.1 uncultured bacterium | reverse complement strand
CCTAGTATAACGGCATCCTGAACCGGCGGAAGAATGCCGGCTGGTATCTCCCGTGGTTCTGAGGCTCCGGATGAAGGTATTGATTCCGGAGCGGTTTCCGTTGTGTGATATTCACTCCACAAGGAGGCCATGTCAGGCAAGGAGAGAACTGGGTGATTCACTTTCTCCAGGTGTGCACGGATCTCGTGGGGATCAACAGCGATGGTTTCATCGGCGATCTTATCAAGGAAGGGGGGGATTCCCATCTTCTCCATGGTGTGCAGCATGTCGGGACCAACTGCATCTTTGAGCTCCTTAGTCATCCAGACCACACGCTGAACTCCCCCATCGGCATGTAGAAACTTGCGGCTGCTGAGGAAGGCCTTGCCGACTCCCATGAACCCTGGTGTCTGCGCCCCTCCACCTACTGTGCCCGCCAGGGTGCTGAAGGTCATCCCCACCGGGGTGTCGCCGAGGAACTCACGGTTGACAACCATCACCCCGTTACATTCCGGCACATACGCCACGATGGTTTCGAAGCAGCCGCAGGAGGTCATGGGACGGTCCATCATGCTGTAAGCCGAGAAGCTCTCGACCGTCTTGTGCGAATGCTGAAAGACATAATCATTAATGCCCTCCCAGATCCCGCGCACGGCATCGAGGCAATGGCCCTTCTGAATAGGCTGATTCGGGCCAGTTTCATCAATCTCGAAGGCCGCCTTACCATCCAGCCAGTTGTAAGCCCCGCACAACCCCAATCGTTCCGGTGTAATAATGCAGACATGGTTTGGAGCGAAGGATTGACATAAGAGACAACTGTAGAAGGTGTCCACCGACTCATCGGTCATCGACTCCAGGCGCTGATTGCGCTCATGGTACACTTTACGCGCCACCGCTATGCGCCGCTCAACCTCCTCCGCATCGGTAATGATCGTGACCTTGACCTTATCCACAATGGCCGGATAGCTGCCCAGGAACTTGGCATGAAGGATCTCTCCATAATGACGCAACCGGAGACCACGTTCGAAGCCCGTTTTGCTGACACGGGTCCACACAATATCCCTTTGTCCCATGTGCCAGATGCCCTCGGCTCCATTGAGTAGGTGGTGGATCTGCCTTTCGAGAATCGGCTCGAAGTCCGTCTGCATCTTCCGTCCTGCCACCTCCACCCAGATCGCAAGTGGAAGCGCCGAGCCAGAAGGAATTTGGTCGATATCGGGACCGATAATCTCAATAACCCCGTCCTCGATGTCCTCTATTTCAACCCTCGTGACAAACTCGAATGCCGGGGTACGGTTCCCGCCGAACTCTGCATGGACATCATTCTTGCGGATACGTTCGCCCTCGAAAGCGGGACCATACGGAACCGGGATCGGGACTTTGGTGATCTTGACCTTGCAGCCACGCACCTCCAGCGCCCGTTCTACAATCTTGTCATGGGGAACATTGCTGACGACATGTTCATAGGTGCACACACCGGTTGGGAGAATTTGTGGGATGTCCGTATCGGCAATAGTGGGGAAACCGTAATTGATGGCACCTGCGGCTGCGGCGTATTTCTCGTTGTCGACCTCGCCGAGGGCAAGTACAAAGGCGAAGATGCGGTTCTTGTTGTATTTCAAATTCCTTTCGAAATCGCCTGGTGCGACACCACCGAAAGAGAGCGCCGCGCGATTAGCGAAACCGAGCGCATAGATGGCCGCCGAGACATCCCGTCCGAAAGGGACTAGGCGTGTCTCCCAGCCCATCTGTACTCCTTCGGAGTGCAGTTGTTCCGCAAAGGTGACTCCATTTACCGCCCCCGCCATGAAGATATACAGGTTCTTCTCCTGAAGCTCACGCGCAATCTTGACCGCGGTCTTCGAGTCAGGTGCCGCGCCCACCACCGCCGCGAAACCTGGAGCGGTTCCATCCACGAACTCAATTCCACGTTCCCGCATGATGATATCATTCGCCGCCCCCAGCCAAATGCCGTCGGCCGGATCAGGACCGATGAGAGTCTTGCAGGCTTCAATGGTCTCGAAGCTGAAAAGGGTGGCCACGCCCGCATCGAGGGTGTCTCCCAGATAGGGAAGCCAGACTTCCTGCGAGGGTGGTTCCGGAAGCAGGCGGTCACATTCCTCCATGACCCATTCCAGGTCACTCAATCGCTCCACCTTGTGGCCCGTGAAGGAATAGATCACCGGGAGGTAATATGCGGTGGCGGGGAAACAGACCGGGTGATCCGCACCCTTCGCGGTAATTGTTTCCGCCAGTTTGGCCTTCGCCCGTGCCACCGTCTCCCGGGCCCCCAGGATGGCGCTGGTACAGATCAGTTTCGACATAACACGTGCTCCTATGAGTCTCCTCTGAATTCCCGCCTTCGTGGAAATCCATGGCTCTGCTTCGAAAACAATATGTCTGAAAACTCCCAGCTCGCCTACGAGTTGCACTCGTGGCGAAGTTGTACTTCGCCGGGTCTCCTCACACTTGCAGGTTACGGGGAGTGCAACTCCCTCGGAAGGCTCCGGTACCGGATTGCAACTCCGGTGCCAGCTGGTTACTACAGGCTGTCTAGAAGGTCAGTTCTCTGCGGTCCTTCATGTCATACAGCTTCCTGTCGGCCTTCCGGTTGATACCCAATGCCTCGCGCTTTCTTTCGATATGTGCGGCCATCGTCTCAACTGCTTCATTCACATCGGAGATATAATGGAATTTTGCTCCTGTCACTTCCTCAACCCCATTGCAGAGGTAGCAGGTCAAGTTTTCAGAGGCCAAGGTATGGAAGGGATGGCCGAGAACCACATCCACACCGGAGGCTACAAAATAGTGAGCGATTGCCACCGCTTTCTCGCTCATCCATTCCGGCGCGGCCCCAATCGCGGGAAGGTCAGAGAGGTCATTCCCCAGCCCACCCTCATGAACCAGATTGGTGGCCGCGATCAGGATCCGTGAATTGTCCACACAGGATCCCATGTGCAGGACCGGCGGGATACCCACCGCTTCGCAGACCTCGCGCAGGCTGTCTCCCGCCAGAGCCAAAGCCGCTTCTGGAGTGAGGAGTCCCTGTTTTCCGCAGGCCACCGCCGCGCATCCTGTCTGCAGCACCAAGATGTTCTTTTTAATCAGCTCCTTGGTGAGCGTGATGATGTAATCATCAATCTTCCCACGTGCGTTGGTACAGCCCACCACACCAGCCACTCCACGGATACGTCCGGTGATGATGGCGTCATTAAGGGGACGGAAGCTCTTACGGTACCGTCCACCCAGCATGGTGAAGATCGTTTCATTGCTGAAACCCGCCACCAGCCCACTACTGTCCTCTGGAATGGCGACCTTGTTTGGCTTGCGGTTCGGGAAGTTGTTGATCGCGAGATGCAGGATTTCCTTGGCTGATTCGAGCGCACGTGCTTCCTCGAATTCGATGTGCTGTGCCCCCATGTTTTTGGCGATGGGGTTAGTAGTGACTACTTTGGTGTGGTAACACCGTGAGACCTCGGGCAGCGAGGCCATGCAGCATTGCACATCCGTGATCATCACCTCCACCGCGCCGGTAATAATCGCGAGCTC
Source organism: uncultured bacterium (assembly GCA_964581845.1). Lineage (GTDB taxonomy): Bacteria > Hinthialibacterota > Hinthialibacteria > OLB16 > OLB16 > OLB16. The sequence goes on along the minus strand of CAZORO010000407.1, from coordinate 1,960 downwards.
CTGCTGCAGGAAGTTACCCGCCACGGGTATGCCATGCCGCATCAGTACTTCGTTGGCGGTGCAGCATATTCCCGCCAGGTTCACACCCCTTGCACCAACGGCTTTCGCGGCATCGATAATTTGAGGATCGCGTGCCGCCACCACGAGGATTTCAGTCAGGGAAGGTTCGTGTCCATGGACTAGCACATTCACCATGTCTGGCTCGAGAACCCCCAGGTTGACTCTTCCGCGGATAGGGGCGGGAGTACCAAAAAGGATATCGCTGATGGTGGTCGCGATCATGGAACCGCCCCAACCATCGGCCAGGGCTGTCCTCAGCGCCCCCCGTACCAGGTTCTTGTAGTCATGGTCCACCCCGATATGAGTTCGATGCAGCGCCTCGACAATAGCGGCATCAATCCCACCCGGTGCTACTCCTGTTCGTTGCCAGAGGTTCTGACGTGCAATCGGGGCATGTTTTAGGGTCTCCAGATGACCATCTTGGAGAGTAAACTCCTTCTCGAATAAATCCGCCAAGCGTCTGGCCACTTCCAGAGTCTCGAGTTCGGTGTCGTCGATCCCCCAGGCACGCGCGGCGCGTCTCAAGCGGCTCTCATCCTTGATCTGGAAATCACTGTCATGACCTTCGGCGACCGATTTGAGAAGAAGGACCAGATGGCGGCCATGGTCGGAGTGCGCGGCGGCTCCCGCGGCCACCTCGCGTAATAAATTCCTCGCCGCGATGGTGTCCACCGTGGCGCCGCAGATGCCAAAAGGAGTGTTCTTGGTGATCCGGCATGGCCCCATGTGGCAGACACGGCAGCACCCACCCTCGGATCCAAACACACAGGGACGTCCCTGTGCATCCGCTCTTGCGAAAGCATCCATGACACCATCATCATGGGCCTTTTCCAGCATTGTCACGCTGGCTGAATCCACCGCGGCTTCCTCTGGTAATCTTATTTTCGCCACTGACTCCTCCTGAGTTTTCTCGAGTTCACATCAGTTTACCCGCGCTTGCTGGCGTGTGATATATTTCAGTATTCCGCCGAACTCCCTGTATGCTGGGTTTCCTTGACCCAGGCTGAAGATGGGGTCTCCAATCGCGTCATGAGCGGCAATCTCTTCATCCTCTGGAACCTGCCCTAGCACCTCGACCCGGGTTCCCTCCAGCATCCCGCGAGCTCGCTCCAGTGTGTGTGAGTCACGCACACGGTTAAGGATCAGCCCCATCGAGTGTGCATTAATCTGCATCTCCCCCGCGAGGTCCACGAGCCTCCTGGCCGTGATCAAACCACGTTGTGATGGATCCGCTACGAAAAGCAGCCAGTCAGTGGCTTGGACTGTCCGGCGGCTGAGGTTTTCCAGTCCCGCTTCATTGTCGATGACGATTGAGGGGTAGTCCTCAGCAAGATGCGCGAGTACCTGACGAAGCACATTGTTGGCGTAGCAGTAACAACCAGGGCCTTCCGGACGGCCCATGGCGATCAGGTCGAAATGAGTGGATTCGACCAAGGCCTCCTGGATCTTGAGATCCAGAAGTTCATGCTTGCCCATCCCTCCCGAGGAAATCTCCTGGGAGATCCGCTTAGCCTCCTCCCGGACACCCCCCACAGTATTGAGAATACGAACTCCCAACAGGGCATCGAGACAGGAGTTGGGATCAGCATCCACGGCCAGGACCGGATCAAGACCTTGTTCACCGAGCCACCTGACAGCCATGGCGGCCAGTGTGGTCTTGCCGACTCCCCCCTTCCCCGTGATTGCAACGGTCCAGCTCATACCCTGATTGACCCTGTTCACCAGCTGCCGTCAGCTCAGGGATGCCAGCTTTTGAGCCATGGCGCGGATATGGTCAGGGTTCGAGCCACAACACCCACCCATGAAACGCGCTCCAGCCGCAAGCAGGGGTTCTACCACATTCGAGTACACCTCGGGTGGCGCGGAATAGACCGAGCGGCCATCTGGACCTACCGTAGGT
>CAZORO010000406.1:0-5505 GCA_964581845.1 uncultured bacterium | reverse complement strand
TGGGGATAGGGAGGACCAACAACAGCATGCACTTCATGTCCCTGCCGTGCAAGGCCTTTTACAAGGGCATCATCACGGACACAGTTGCCGCAGTAGAAATCCCCCGTCCCCGCTGTGATCTGGACATACCTCATGATGTTGTCCGAAGATTACCCCTCATTCCTTGACCTTGCTCTCCCCGAAGGCATATACACAACCATCCACCCCTCCGATCACCACTCTCCCATCAGAGACAGCAGGGGAGCTGATAATGCTATCCCCAATCTCATATGACCAGAGCTCCTTGCCATCCGCAAGAGAGACCAGATAGAGGCGGCCATCCTCCGAGCCCACAACAACCTTATCACCGCATATCACCGGCGAGCTGTCCACCTGACCACGTGTCCGGAGTGTCCAAAGGGATTCGCCCTTTTTCTTGGAAACACAATGCAGCCGTTTATCTCGTCCACCAAAGACCACCCGGGCTCCGTTTACAGCGGCTGAGGAGAAGTAGGGAAAAGCACGGTCCTGGTAAGTCCATTTGATCTTCGAACTATGGATATCAACACATAGGAATTTGTTGCCATAATGGCCAACATATGCCATGCCACCATCCAGAGCCACGGACGCGGCGATATAGGCTTCAGCATCCACCTCGGATATTTTCCGGCCGTCTAAAGCGGAGACCACATGGATCCTAGCATCACACCCCCCGGCGACCACCTTGCCATCCGAGACGGCCGGAGAACCATTGACGTAATTTTCAGTCTGGTAGGTCCAAACTGCCTGGCCACTCATGGCATCCACACAGTGAATGCTTCCATCGTAGCTCCCCACGATTACCCATTTCCCCCTGCCCTCTGGCCCCGCTACCCAATTCGGGCCACCCGTAATCTTGTCTCCCGTCTCGTACTTCCACTTCATCGTTCCGGTCCTCTGATCCAGGCAATAAAGATACGAGTCAGCCGATCCAAAAAAGATGTTTCCATCCAGGACAAGTGGAGAGGATTCAACCTGACCTTCCGTGGTCATGTCCCAAACCTTCGAGCCTGAGGTGATATCGAGGCAGTAGAGATGCTTGTCATTCGAACCGATAAAAACCCGATCAGCCACCAACGCCGCGGATGAGTGGACTGGTCCATTCGTCTTAAACTTCCACAACTGATTTAATGAATTGGAGAGTTGTCCTGAGGCAACACCTGACAAGGATTGGTTGCCACGGACCATGGGCCAATCTGCCGCCGGACTCCTAGTGGGAAGGATGAACAATACCATGGGAATAAGAAGGGTGGAAAACGCATGAAAAGGGGGTAATGATGTCATGCCATTCATCCTAGCAACGAGGCCACAATGGAGCAAGCAATTCACTGGAACAACCTTTTTTGACTGAAGACAGTTGGGCAAGTTTAGTATAGAATCGTGGGTGGGTTAAAATGATCATCACGATTGATGGACCGGTCGGTGTGGGGAAGAGCACAGTGGCGCGTGCGGTAGCCTGCCAGCTGGGCTTATTACATATTGATACAGGTGCTATGTACCGGGCACTTGCCTGGAGATGCCTGGAAGAGGATCTCGCGTCTGATGATCCCCATCAGATGGCCGATCTGGCTCGAAGAACCCAAATCCGCCTGGTTCCATCTCCCGCTGGACCCAAAGTTTTTTGCAACGAGATCGATGTCACCGGTATTATCCGCTCGCCTGAAGTAACTGCTCTCGTCTCACAAGTCTCCGCTCATGCGGGGCTGCGTGAAATCGTGGTGAATGCCCAACGCCAGATGGGAGCCGCGGGGAGTGTGATTATGGAAGGACGTGACATCGGGACGGTGGTCTTTCCAAACGCCGATGTAAAGCTCTACCTCGACGCTGGATTGGAAGCCCGGGTCCGTAGAAGGGCGAAAGACTTCGAGGCCAAAGGAATCCCTTGGTCCTATGATGAGATACGCCAATCGATCCTTGCGCGGGATGAGTATGACAAAAACCGCGAGATCAGCCCTCTCCGTGTGGCCAAGGATGCCATAGTTCTTGACACGACTGACCTTGATTTTGATGCAGTCGTGGCTGAAGTGGTGCGGATCATCCGCCAGCATCTCTCCAAGAAAAAAAGCCAGAAGACAGACAAGCAGAGTGGGCCCGTGGATGCACCAAGTTGTTAGGACTCCCTCCAATCAGCGCCGTTTTTGACCCCAGTAAGATTGCCATCCCCTCATGGAACGTTGTTTGTTAGCTGGGGCTATAGGCTTCGGCTTAAGTCCCAGGGCCACCAAATCCCATTCCTTGCGGTATTTGCGTGTCAGAAGCTGGTTGGCATCGGGATCACCGGGGAATTGCTCTTTCGACCCATCCCACTTGAGACGCCTGCCGGTCCGTTGAGCGACATTTCCAATCAAGGGAATTGTGGTCAACCGGTGAGCATATTCAATGTCACAGCTGCACTTGGTCCTTGAACGGATGCAATCCAGGAATTCGCGTTTGTGAGCTACTCCCGCCTTGCCCACGGAATCGCCGGGAGCATGGTTTTCCTTGACCAGCTTGCCTTCCTTATCAAAGAGCTGGAAAGAGTAGTAATCAGCGATCAGGGTTCCTTCGGTTCCATGGAACTTAATCCCATTCCCTCTTCCATCAATGCCGTGGGCATTCCCCTGACAATGCGTCCAGATCAGTTGGAATGGATTTTTCTGCCCCGGAGGAGGGCCGTATTCCCATACGACGGTTTGCGTATCGGGTGTCTCGGCATTGTCCTCAAGCAGGTATCGTCCACCCACCGAGGACACACTGGTGGGAGTGCCGGGATCCATTCCCATATAAACAAGATCGATGAAATGGCAGCCAAAGTCAGAGAGTTGGCCGCCCCCATAATCCCAGAAATACCGCCAATAAAAGTGAGCCCGGTTCTTATTGTAGGGTCTCGATGGGGCGGGTCCCAACCAAAAGTTATAATCAAGGCCCTCTGGCACTGGCTCATCAGCGGGAGCGCCAATCCCCTTGGGAGCATCATTCCCCGAAAGCCAGACACGCACCTGAGAGATGGCCCCCAGAACTCCCGAGCGCACCACCTCAGCGGCCTGATGGTAGTTGTCTGTCTGATGAACCTGTGTTCCCATCTGGGTGATCCGGGAGTGCTTCTTCGCCGTATCGACCGCCAAACGGCCTTCAACAAGGTTGTGAACCAGCGGTTTCTCCACATACACATCCTTGCCAGCAATACAGGCCAGGGCTGTGATGATCCCGTGCCAATGATCCGGCGTGGCGATACACACCGCATCAATGTCCTTCCATTCGAGTAGGTCACGGAAATCATGGAAACATTCCGGCTCCAGGCCACGTGATTCTTTGACCATCTTCCGGGCTTGATCCAGATGCCCCTGATCTAGATCGCAAAGCGCCACGGCATCCATGTCCTGATGAGCAAGGAAATCACTCATGTCACCCTGGCCCATTCCTCCCAGACCAATGAACCCCACCTGGATACGGTCGTTCGCGCCCGTACCCGCCCGGGCCAAGGAAGAATAAACGCTGGCTCCAACGATACCCGCCAAGGAGGTTTGGATGAATTCTCTACGCCGCATGATAGTGGTATGGTCTCCTTCCGCCTGTGACTGAATCGTGGGTACCCCCGCCAAGTACCCCATCCGAGGATGTAATGATGACTGATATGCCCGTATCTGTCAGCCGGAAACTTATTGTCTGGCTCCTTTCCATTTTCTTCCGCTGGGGAATCCCATGAAACAACCCATCTGTAAAAAATTCTGGGGGGTCTTTGGAATACTCGAGCTTGTCTTGATCATCCCCTGTGCACAGTCCGAACCCGTGGTGATTGACCTGTGGGGACTGGTGGAATCACGTATGTTCCATGGCACTTTCCGAGCCATCGAGGAGTTTGAGAGACAACACCCCAATATCCGGATCCGGGTCGGAACTCCTGGCGGACAAGGCGATCTCGATCCCCAGAAACTGTTAACCGCCGTGGTTGGGAAAACTCCACCCGATCTTGTCTGGTTCGGCAGGCACAACACAGGTATGTGGGCACCACGAGGAGCTTTCCTTCAGCTCAATGACCTTATCAGCCGTGATGGAATCGACATGAAGGAATACTACCCCGGCACGGTCCAGGAGGTGACCTGGGATGGCGGCATCTACGCCATCCCCTGGAATGTGGACTGCCGGGTTCTGTTCTGCAACATGGATATCCTCCGCAAGCATGGATTCACCCAACCCCCCACGACATGGGATGAGCTCCAGAAGATGTCTAAGGCGATCACCCATTACGATGAACGAATGGGACGGTACTCCGTGCTGGGTTTCGCCCCGAATTATGGCAATGCCTGGCTCTATCTCTATGGCTGGCAGAATGGCGCCGAATGGGTCAGTTTGGATGGACGCAAGGCGATGTTCACCGATCCCCGTATCCGGCAGGCGCTGGAGTGGATGGTGGCCACCTATGACGCCGTGGGGGGCGCGGAAAGAGTCACCGCATTTCAAAGCTCCGCTCAGATGGAGGGAATTGCCGAACCCTTCATGTCGGAACGTTTAGCAATGCAGATCAATGGGAACTACTTTCTGGACTACATCGCGCGCCTCAAGCCAGACATGGATTTCGCGGTGGCTCCCCCCCCTATGCCCCAAGCTGGAATGCAGCCTCTATCGTGGTCGGGAGGATTCTCCTGGGTCATTCCCAAGGATGCCGCCCATGCCGAGGAGGCCTGGGAATTCATCAAATGGATCAATAGCGAGAATGCCTGGATCCTCACCTCCGAGGCGCAACGCGAATTCGCTAAGCATGAATGGGGCGGAAAATCACTCTTTATCCCGCTGTGTAGCACCAATCGTGTGATCAATGAGCACCTTGTCGCGCGTTACACACCAGAACTGCCTGAACGGTTCGCTCATGCAAATCAGGTCTGTCTCGACCTCCTTCCAAGCTGCAAGTTCCGTCCCGTCTCACCAGCCTGTACCGAGCTTTGGGATGGACAAGACCGTGCCGCTACCGATGCGGTCTTCCATGTCCGTACCCCCGCCGAGACCCTCGAGCTTCAGCAGAGACGTGTCCAAGCCGCGCTGGATCGCTTCTTCGCCACCGGCAAGGGGGTGATTGCCAGTCCCCAGCTGCTACTGGCTATCGTGATTGTGTTGATTGTCCTCCTGGTGCTGGTATCCCTGGCCAGCTTCTTCCATGGGCTGACCTACTACAGAGGACTCTCCCGCCGCAGGGCAATCCAGGGAGTTCTGCTTGTCTCACCCTGGATCGCGGGATTTGTGTTGCTCATCTTGGGACCGATGCTCTACTCCGCCCTTCTCGCCTTTACTAACTATGATGTCATTCACCCGCCGGAGTGGTCTTTCACTGGAAATTGGGTCCGCATGTTTGGGATCTACAACGGACCGGAAGGTTGGGCCTTCAATGATCCCCAGTTTTGGAAGGGACTATGGAACACCGCCTACATCACTCTGTTCGGGGTCCCCTTTGGTTTGGCTGTGAGTCTCTGTCTGGCGCTTCTGCTGAACACAAACATCCGTGGAATTCCAGCT
>CAZORO010000405.1:0-5510 GCA_964581845.1 uncultured bacterium | reverse complement strand
CCCGCATTCTCCTTTTCTTGCCCATGCTCTCTACATGCGGGCGCTACTGGAGTCCTCGGAAGTGCCCAGTAGCGGGCCAGACCAGACGATCTCAACCTACCGTGAAATTGTTCAGCGTTTCCCCGAAAGCTCATTGGCGGATCTCGCGCGGCTGGCTTTGGCGGGACTCTACCGGGAACGGGTGGGTGATCCGCATGAATCCGCCCGCTGGTATGGTGAGGTGGTGGAGAATGGAACAGACACTTTTCTTGTCCATGAGATTGAGCTCTTTCACTATCTTCAGGCCAAAATGCTGCAGAAGGCCGGTGATAACGAAAGAGCAGGGAAAATCTACCGGGCCATCCTGGAATCTGAAAAGAAATCCGCTGGAAATTGGAAAGACCGCGCCCTTGACCGTCTTGCTGAATTAGGTGAGGACACACAGGATGAATCCTGGAGCGAGGCTCAACACGAGTCTTTTCCGATGGTGGCTCATACCTTTACAGCCAGTGAACCGGTCACCTTGCGTGCCAGTTCCTGGATTCTCGAAAAGAAAGGGATGAATGAAGCCTTCACACGAATCAGCGAGAGATACCATGAGCATAACCCGAGTGTGACTGTCAAATGGGTCAGCTTGCCCTACACCGGTTACCATGACTGGTTGCAGACCCAGATCCTGAGCGATGAGATTCCCGATATTGTGCAGATCGATAATGGGACCGCGATCCGTTATGGAGCCTATCAGGGCAAGCTGGTGGATATCTCACCTTACCTGGAGGAACCCAACGCATACACGGGAGTTACCTGGGCGGAGATGTTCTGGCCGCAGTTTCTCATCGAGGCGCGTGACCCGGTCAAACGAAGGAACTGGGTGGTATCCTGGGCCTCCGAGAACAGCGCGTTTATTTATAACCGGGATGCCTACCGGATGGCTGGAATCATCCAACGCGATGAGTCGGGTAATCCAGTTCGAGACAGCGCGGGAAAGGAAGTGGTGGATGAACCGGAGACCTGGGCTGAATTGATTGCGGCATTTCAGAAACTCGAGCAGGCTGGTTTTTATGGCGAGGTCTGTAATTTTCACCCGGATCCCGCGCCGTTGATCTGGCAGATGCCTTACATCACCAAGCAGATTTATGACAACCTGATTCCAAAGCTGGATGTGATTGTTCCGGATGACTCTCCAGATGTATTCGAGACCGCCAAGTGTCTGTTGGATGGGACACTGGATCTCCGTGATGGCGAGGTTTCGGAATTGTGGCGTCTCCTCTACGAAAAAAGTGAATACTGGGTTCCCGGATCGACCGCCATGGATATCCGTGATGCCTTCAATGATTTTTTGCGTGGCAAGGCGGCCACTCTTCACTGGGTTTCCACTGATCTGGCGGATTTTGAGGAGAAAGCAACATTTGAATTGGGGGTGTTTCCTTTTCCTTCGCTGGAGGGAACGCCCTTTTTTGATGGGCTTTACAATGAAACTCCCAGTCTGCGTGCCTTTGAGTTTTCCATACCTCGTGTCACTGAATCCCGCCGTACTTTAGCCGCATCCATCGATTTCCTGATGTACCTGACCTCGCCCGAGGCGCAGAGCATCATGGTGGACAAAGCCAACACGATTCCGCCCATCCGTGGGATGCAGCCCTCCAGCCGTCTCGAACCCTTCATGCGGGCCATCGCTAGACGAGGAACACACACTACCTTTTTTAATCCATACGAAATCGGGATTGTGAAGGAGCCATATTGGGCTGAAGGACGGACACGAGTTCTGGATGAGCTCAACAGCCTGTTGGGAACCATCCCCAACTACACCTATTTCAAGAATTCCACCGGCGGCTCCCGCGAGGTCTACCAAGACTGGCGGAAAGAGAGATTACGGGAGTTTCTGGATAACCTCCAGAAATACTTTGTCTGGGCCTATAGGCGTGCTGTCCGTGAGTATGCCGAGGATCTCGAGGCGGAAATACGGCGTCACCACCATGACTGGATCCGCCTGTTCCGGGAAGCCTGGTTGAGCTCCAACTCTCCCAATCCTGAAAAGGCGCTGTCAACCTTCGATGAGATCTGGCGGACCCTTACCGATGGACACTCGGCTCTTCTTCTTTGCCGCAGGGTTGTGGATTCTGGCGAAAGTATGGCGGAAAGTGAATCACCGCCCATATCATACCGTTCGCTGAAAAGCATTCACCGTATTTTCATCATCGTGATCACCACGATTTTCAGCCTGGGACTGGTGGTGATGACATGGCGCGGAACTCTCGAGGCACTCCTCCGGGATGGGAGGGTTCTCGGGGTTTTCCTTCCCACGCTGCTGCTGCTGGCAGTCTTCTGCTATTTCCCGGCGGGCTCGGCCATTTATCATGCCTTCTTCAAGTGGAATGGGGCTGATATTTCCGAGTTCATTGGTCTACAGAATTTCAGGAATCTTTTGGCGGATAGTGTCCTGACGGGATCTTTTGTCATCATGGGGATGTTTCTCATCGCTAACATCCTGAAATTAACCCCAACTATTCTTGTGGCGGTGGTGCTTTTCCATCTGGCCAGCAAGACCCTCCAGTACTGGTTCCGTATAGCCTTTGTCCTGCCGCTCATTATTCCATCCATTGTGGGAATGCTGGTGTGGAAGTATTTTTATAAGATGGATGGGGGGGTCTTGAATGCCCTTCTCCTGCGGTTGGATGTGATCCAGGTTCCAATCAACTGGCTGGGTTCGGACTCCACGGTGGTTCCCGCGCTCTTGTTCATTGGATTTCCGTTTGTCTCAACTATCGGTGTGCTTATTCTGCTTGCTGGACTTCAGGCCATTCCGCGCTCCGTATTCGAGGCTGCGGAGCTGGATGGTTGCGGCTCGGTCCGGCGGTTCTGGTTGATCGAAATGCCGCTGGTGATGGGGCAAGTCAAACTCAACCTGGTCTTAACCACGATTGGCACCCTCCAGGAGTTCGCCCTGCCATTGATCCTCACGCGGGGAGGGCCCAACAATGCCTCCATGCTTCCGGGTTTGTGGATGTACCTGAATGCCTTTTCCTATGGAAAGATGGGATATGCCTCGGCCTTGGGAGTGGTGATGTTTCTGATCATCCTTGGGTTTACTCTGCTGAACATGAAGGTGGCGAAAGTCCATGTGGATTAGACAGCAGCTACCCTCAACCATCGAAATGCTCAAGATCAGTGTACTCCTGCCAGTATGCTTGTTTATTCTATTTCCGGTCTACCTGATGCTGGTGATCAGCGTGAAGGACAATACCCAGTTTCTGGAGAATCCCTTTCTCCCCACCTGGCCTTTCCATTTTGGAAATTACCAGGCCGCGTGGGAGTATGTCGGTCCTTATATTTTACGTACTCTTTTCGTGGCGGTGGTGGCCACCTTCTGGGCGGTATTCCTGGGATCACTTTGCGCATTTGTACTGGCTCAGTATGAGTTCATGGCCAAGAAGGCCATCTTTATCTATGTCATTGCATTGATGATGATCCCCGGAATTCTCAACCTAATTCCTCTGTATGTATTGGTAGTGAATTTCGATCAAGGGATACGTGGATTCGGGAGACAACTCTCAGGCTGGACAGGATGGGGCGAAGACCTCCGCCTCCTGAATACCGTGTGGGCATTGATCATCCCGGCTGCCGCGGGAGGGCAGATCATGTTGATCTATGTCCTGCGCACTTTCTTCCAATCGCAACCCCGCTCGCTGTTCGAATCCGCTCAGTTGGATGGTGCGAACCTTTTCAAAATTTACTATCACATCGGTCTTCCCTTGGCCAGGCCCATTATCGGAACCATGGCCATCATCAATGCAGTTGCGCTCTGGAATGACTACATCTGGCCATTGGTTGTACTGCAACGTGATCATTACACCCTTTCGGTCGGTTTGAAATACATGGAAAGCTTGAATCTCATTCAGTATGGGCCATTAATGGCGGGATATCTGATCGCCAGCATTCCACTAGTGATATTGTTTTTCTTTTCCATGCGCCTTTTCATCGAGGGACTGGCCAGCGGGGCCATTAAAATGTAGGGAGGATTTACTTTATGTCCACACTTTTCCTGGATGTCGATACCGCTTTGGGGATTGAGGGCGGGGATATTGATGATGCCCTGATGATTGCCTATCTGGCGGGTCAACCGGAGTGGGCCCGCCTGGGTGGAATCTCTGTCGTAGCGGGTAATGTCTCGCTCAACTCAGGCTTGAAATCAACTCTTTATATCTGCGAGTTGCTCAACCTGGATGTTCCCGTGTTCCGTGGTTCGGCGATGCCGCTTGACCGTCCCTTGCGGACAGGCCATTCCATTGTGATGGGAGATCCCAGTTGTGAGGAAAAGTGGATTTATGAGCGGGATCCGGAACGACAGCCTGAAGCACTGGAATTCGGCGATTGGCTTGACCGGCAGGACCCATCTTTCAAGTTTACTCTTCTCGCGACCGGCCCCATGACCAATGTAGCCGCTCTTCTCCAGAAACATCCTGCCAGTAGTAAACGCATCGAGCGGATTATGTCGATGGGGGGCTGGTTTTATGGAGAGGAACGCCACCCGGAGTTTAATCTGATGGTCGATCCACCCGCGGCCAATACTGTTTTTCAAAGTGGTATTCCCCTGACCATGGTCCCTTTGGAGATGACTCTTCAGACCTGCTTGCCGCCGGAGACCATCCGTGAGTGGTTGGATTATGGAGAAGCAGGCAAGGCTTTTTACTCTGGAACCCTTTCATGGATGGAGAAAATGATGTCTCTGTGGAAGCTGGAGGGTTGTCATTTGCATGATCCCTTGGCCGCGGTGGCCTTGCTTCACCCGGAGATCATCGAGACTGTGGGGATCATCCCTTCCATAGATTTGAAAACCGGGAAGACAGATGTTCAAGCGGAAGATCCAAACAGCCCCACGCGAGTGGTCCGCAACTTTGATAAAAACAAATTCCAAGAAATTCTGTTGGAAGGTATTCGAGGAGCGCTCAAGACAGCCCAGAAGGAGGTTACATGATGAAGAAAGATCAAACAAGAAGGAATATTCTCCCATATTCAGAACAGATAAAGAACCAGGATGTCATATCTCGCCGTAGTTTTTTGAATGCATCTGTTGTGTCGGGCCTGACAGCTCTGTCCACATTTCCTGCCAGCCAGGCGCTGGATAACGTGACTCCACCCAAAAATGTTCTTTTCATTCTGGTGGATGACCTCCGCCCGGAATTGGGTTGCTACGGAAATCAAATAGTCAAAACTCCCCACATCGACCACTTGGCATCGGGAGGAACTACTTTCATGAGGAATTACTGCCAAGTTGCTTTGTGTTCCCCATCACGGACCTCTCTCTTGACCGGCCTCCGTCCTGATACCAGCCGTGTGTGGTGGATTGGACCCCATTTCCGGGATACCGTTCCTGATGTGGTCACTCTGCCACAGATGTTCAAGCAGAATGGATACCACACCCAGGCCTTTGGAAAAGTCTATCACTCATACAACCTTGATGATCCAGCCTCCTGGTCAACCCCCCTGTTTACACCCGCTGTTCCACCCTATGGGCCTGAAGAAATGTCATT
>CAZORO010000404.1:4947-5515 GCA_964581845.1 uncultured bacterium | reverse complement strand
GATAACTTCAGTGATTACAAGGCATTATCTCAGAAAGCGGGGGGGAACATCCGCTCGAAAGTGAAAATCCCCTCTAGGTCAATAAGGTGGTGTGGGAGGAGGGCGAGGGCAACCCCGCCTCCCACCCCAATAAGATATGGTGGAGGATGGACGGGGGTTTTTCCCCCAGCCTTGAGGATCTATTTTCCTCCTTGAATGAAACCCCCACTTTCCGCGAGAGGAGACACTCATGCCCATTCCAGTGCAGGCTAAGGAGATCCGTACTCAAGTCAGAGATTCAGTGAATAAGGTCCAAGTCCTGGATATTCACACCCATGTCTATGATGTCCCCTTCGGGAGCCTGCTCCTGTGGGGTATCGACGAGCTGCTGACCTACCACTACCTGGTGGCGGAGGCCGTTCGTGCCACACGGATTGGCTATGAAGAGTTCTGGGCGATGAGCAAGACCGCTCAGGCGGAGCTGATCTGGAAGGCTCTCTTTCTCGAAAGGTCCCCTGTTTCCGAAGCCTGCCGTGGGGTGCTTACCACACTCCAAGGGCTTGGTCTCGACCCTGCTTCACGCAACCTG
>CAZORO010000404.1:2610-4937 GCA_964581845.1 uncultured bacterium | reverse complement strand
GGACTACCGCGCTTTCTTCCGTGCCACCCATGCCCGTGAGCATGTGGACCGGATTTTTCACATCGCCAACTTGAGGGGTGTGGTGATGACCAATGACCCCTTCGATCCTTTGGAGCGTCCGGTCTGGGAGAAAGGTGTGGACCTTGATCCGCGATTCAAGGCGGTACTCCGGATGGATCCCATCCTGATCTCCTGGGAGACCACCAGTAAGACACTCAAGGACTGGGGGTATGAAACCACCCCATGTCTGGATGCCAAGAGTAAGCAAGAAGTCCGCCATTTCTTGGAAGAATGGATCGCCCGGATGAGGCCGGTCTACATGGCGGTTTCGCTCACTCCCGATTTCCGTTATCCCGATTCCTCTTTCACCACGGTACTGCTGGAGGAGTGCATCCTTCCGGTGGCGCGGGAGAAGGGGCTTCCATTCGCCATGATGATCGGGGTCAAGCGTCAGGTGAATCCGGCGTTAAGGCTTGCGGGTGATTCGGTGGGACGGGCCGATGTGGGCTCGGTTGAACGCATCTGCGAGAAGCATCCCAAGAACAAGTTCCTGGTGACCTTCCTCTCGCGCGAGAACCAGCATGAGATCTGTGTCACCGCGCGCAAGTTTCCCAACCTGATGCTCTTTGGCTGCTGGTGGTTTATGAACAACCCCAGCATCATCGAGGAGATCACCCGTGAGCGTCTGGAGCTCCTCGGACTCTCCATGATTCCGCAGCACTCGGATGCCCGGGTCCTCGATCAGCTGGTCTACAAATGGAAGCATTCCAAAGCATTGATCGCGGATGTGCTCGCGGATAAGTACGAGGATCTCGCGGCCACCGGTTGGCGGGTAACCCGCGAGGAGATCGACCGGGATGTCTATCGACTCTTCGGGGGGAACTTCGAGGAGTTCTTGGAGGCTTAAGACCGATTCATCAAAACAACCCACACCCCGATACTCCTGTACCGCTCTCGGCTGATGTGGGTGCTGGCTCTTGAGCGTATGACGCGAGGAGAGAGTGCCATACACCATGCACCTACAATGGTGATAAGAAGGTTTCTCTTGCGCATAAGGGCGTCTATTACCTGACTTGGAGCCGAACTCTCAGTGTCGACGAGCCAGCATCAGTCCATCGCCGAAAGGAACCCCCAGCTAGAGTCCCAGCTGGGGGTCACTACCCAACTTTCTTCCGGATCTCTTTTGTGGTGCTTATTCAGTCCAAACCTTTAACCAGTTCGCCAGCCCTTTCTTCATGTCGGGAACCGGATTATCAGGGCTGTTTTCATATTCCATCATGATAGGTCCCGCAAACTGGATCTTCTTCAGGGCGGAGGCAACATCGGCCAGATTCATATCTCCCTCTCCTAGGATCTGTTCCTCGCCTCCTTGCTTCCAATCCTTGAGGTGAATGGAGTGAACCCGTTCACCCAGGGCAAGGATGACCTCATCGGGTTTTTCTCCCGAACGGATCGCATGACCGGTGTCCACACAGGCGCCGATGAAGGGGTGACGTTTCTCCACAGCTTTTAGCGTATCGGCCACCTTGTCCCAGCGCGCCTTGGGGCCATGATTGTGAATGGCGATCTTGATCTGGTATTCCTCGCAAAGTTTCTCCAGGTTGTCGAATGAATCGTGCTCCGGATCGGCGGTAAGGATTTCCACGCCCAGGGCCTTGGCGAATTCAAACTTGGCCTTGTTGGCGGCGGCATCGGCCGAAAAGCCCTCCACACCGAAACAGGGAACCACAATCCCCTCGGCTTTCAGAGTTTCCTTGATTTTGGCGAAGCCCGGGTCATCCGCCTTGGGTGGAAAATGGACCGAGCAGAACTCCATGTGATTCAATCCCAGCGTTTTGAGTTGCTTCAGGGAATCCTCGAATTTGAACTTCCTGAAACTGTAACTTTGAGAACCCAACACCACCTCTTGTCCTGCTTTCTTCATAGCATCCACCTCCGCGGCCAAGGCTGTCAGGACTGTGGCCCCGGCCACACCCCTTTTCAGAAAATCTCGACGGTTGATCAAGGACATGCTCACTACCTCCCGTTTACAGTTTTACAGCACATCCAGGAAGTCTATATCCGGGATTTCTTTCCGGCAACTGATCCAGGGCTCCGCCTTTTAGAAGGAGCCTTTTGAAAAAGGCACCCGGTTTTTCCAAGGGATTCTCCCGGTAAAGAACAACCTCCGATTGATGGGGCTCCGAAATGGACAATGAGTACCCTTTCATAAGTTCCTTTCCTCGCAAGGATGCTTTGTCTTTGCTTATGACGAAGGTGAGCTCATATGTGGTTTCTGGTTCAAGACCATGCAAGGCGATATCCACGGTTCTGTAAGGACTTTCGGT
>CAZORO010000404.1:0-2600 GCA_964581845.1 uncultured bacterium | reverse complement strand
GAAAGCCAGAATCATTCCTTCATCAAGATCCGCACGGTGATACTGTGAGGCTATCCATGCCTGTGGATCGCGTGTGTAAGGCAGGAGCGGGTACCAGCTTCCCACCAGAAGGTGACGGACCTTACGGTAGAAGGTCAGGATCTCGCTTCCGCGTTGGTTATCAAATCCGGGCGCATCCGCGATCCATCCGGGGATGAGTGAGGAGGCCATCGCTGAATGGAATGAGTAATCATCCAAGCGGTTGATCGGAACTGAGACGGTATTGTTGGGAAGATACTGGCTCAAGCTCCATAGAGCGGCCTGATTAACCTCATCCTCGAACCAGTAGTCGGTGGTCTGATGGATATGCATCCGCATGATGGTCTCCAGGTCGATCCGGTGACCTCCGCTGGCGCACTCCTCACGGATGCTATCCGTCCAAGTCTGAGCGATCCGGTCCCAATAGGCATAAAGACCCTCGATATACTTCATCTCGGTGATGCCTTGACGGCTTTCAGTGTCATTGAAACGCCAGTAGGGAAGGGGATCCATGTTGAAGTCTTGCCGGTAGAAACAGAAGCCAGGGAGTTCCATGAAGCCCTTCACAATGTTGAAGAAGTAATCCTGAACCTCTGGCAGCCCGAAGTTGAGGAGGTAGGTTTTCTCCGCCTCTTTACGGCTGGCGAGGCACCATTCTGGGTGGTTCTTGTGGAGTCCAGTTCCAGCGGCCACCCGTTCCGGCTCGAACCAAAGGCCATAAACCATGCCCAAATCCTTTGCCGCCTTGGCCACCGGCCCCATGCCTTCGGGATATGCATCCTTACGGGGATCCCAGTTCCCAGCTCCCCCCGGCCAACCACCCGTGAACCAACCAGCATCGGTGATGAGCGCCTCCAAACCCATGGGCGCATAGGCCTTGATCAGGGAGATCTGGTTTTCAGCATTACACTCATTCAGCCACCCCCCGCCGCGTGTGAAACAGGTGTTGCAGAATGGGATGGGCAAAGGTGTTTTTCCATTACGCTTGGCTGCATAGTGCTTGTAGATCAACTGACGGAATTGGGCATTGCTCTCGAGTGTATCTCCTTGCCACCAGAGAAGCAGGATTCTTGGCGAGCGGACTTTTTCTCCTGGATGGAGAGTAAAGTGAGTCTTTTCCAGACCGGATGTGATTCTCAAATCACCTGCTTTTGTCGATTCGAAGTCCGCCTTCCAGGTTCCCGACCAGCCTACCGCGGCTACCAGCGAGCCTACGGTTGTCTCAATCTTGAAGAAGGGGAAGTTCCGGGTGGAGGAGCGTCCATTTCCCGAACCCAAATGGATTGTCTCGCTTCCATTTAGGTCTGTAATCGTAACCTCGTATTGTTTGGGATCGGGAGTGCCACCATGCGAGCTGTGTAAACGCGGTGGTGTGTTTGGATCCGCTTTCCAGAACAGGTTGGTGATATCAAGCGCGAGCAGATCGCTTATGACGGGAGTGGCCTTGTCCCCCTTGTTCTCCAGGTTAAGCACCCAATCCAGAGCTTGAAAATCAGCGAATCGCGTGACAACCCAAGTGACCTCAAGCCCGGTATGCGGATCATTCCAAACCGTGGTAATCTTGGCCTGGTCCTGGTCCACTTCTTCTTTCGTCAGCTTCTTTTTCCAGTTATCGAGGAGGTCATCGCTTTGATCAGTTCCATAAAGAAACGAGAAGGGGTATCTCGATGAATGAAGCGGCGATTCACCCAAAGGCATCTCACCCAGTTGATATTCCTTCCCATCCAAGGTCTTTAGGACTGCCTCAGCCCAATCCGCATGATCGCAGGCGGGTCCATCTCCGCTATCATCCACAACCAGGTCAATTGAACGAGCACCATTCAGGTCAAGGTCGATTTCCACGGGCTCCTCACCTCCACGAAGCACATTGGAACGGTACACCTCATTACCCTCTGCCTTAATCATGAAGGAGATGGATCCTTGGCCGCCGCGTGTACGGTCGTTGTGATCCACACCAATCCAAGCGGTAATGCGTTCTAGCGGCAGGGGAGAGAAAATCCGGATGTGGCTTTGGGCATGGGTCCCCCATCCATGTTGAAAAACTTTTGATCCGATGGTGAGGGGAGTTTTGAGAATCGCTTGGTTTCGTTCAAGTTTCTCGTAATCCTGACGGATCAACTGAAGAACCGGCGCTTGCACAGCTTCCTGTTTGGCATAAGGAACCGCAAGAACATTGTCCCGCCAACCACTCATGGGATCTCCCCCCTTTGCCGTTTGAGATTCATAGGCATTAAGTATCCAGCAAGCCACCAAACAAAGGCGGATGACGCTCCATGGTCTTTTCATCGATGACTCCTCCCAAAATGTATTCACCAGTAGAAAACCTCACACTCCTGCCCCCTTTCCCCAAGGAGATGCGGGAAATCCCCCCTCGCCCAGCGGGAGAGGGGGGCAGGGGGGGGTGAGGTCGAAAGTCTTTATCAAGCCTAGTTGCTTCTTGTCTCTCGCCAAATCCACAAGTGCAGCCCTACGGTCACCGCGAGAAGTGCCGCGCCCGCCGCTTGGTGGGCGGTTGGGAGAAGTGTTTCCACCATGGTATAAGGCTGATCGGGGACATGCAGCAGGATGACGATCAGGGCTGC
>CAZORO010000403.1:0-5526 GCA_964581845.1 uncultured bacterium | reverse complement strand
TTATCGATTGCTTTGTCCAATCATCATCCCCTTCGTAATGCTCGACCATATGATCCATGGCAGGCCGTGGACGTTGTGTGGGCCTGTGGGGATATTGTGGGGAAGTAGGTTGGGGTGGCGTGGAGGGTGCAGGGTGAGGTTTGGGAACAGTTGGAGAAGCTTGTGTAGTTGGAACAGAGGCTTCTTGAACCTGAGCGATCCAGTTATCAATGTGAGGATAGGCGGGATTAAGGCGCCGGAGATTGAGCCAAGCCTCCGCCGCTTTATGTTTGTCGCCTTTCTTGAAGTAAACACCACCTAGTCCGAAGAGCGCCTCTTGATGATGGGGTTCTTTGCTCAAGATGTATTCGAAGGTGGCGAGAGCGCCATCCAGGTTTCCCGACCGCGCCAGATTCCTTGCCTCCTCAATCGACGCCGTCCCGGTGGAGGAACCTGGTCCCGGCGGTGCGGATCGGCTTACCCGAGGGGGAGAGGATGGATGACCCGAATCGGTGGGGGCTTTAGCTTGTGGCTTGGAGGGGGGTGGAGCTTTTGGAAGATCAATGCCGCACCAGGCACACATCTTCTGTCCGATATCCACCTCGGCACCGCAGTTGGGACATCTCGGTTCTTCGCTCATTTTGAGCTAGACTTCCTTATGACAGTTTGGGGGAAGTGCCACTCCTACTCTGTGTTTGTCTCTTTCTTCGCGTTACTTGTTTTCACTTCAGAGGTTCGAATCGGCGTCCCATGGGAGATCGCTTTCAACGCTGTGGCATAATCCCACTTTGGCTCATCCCAAGATGCCGAACAACCCGCCAATCCGGGATCATGGCAACGTTTACAGGACTCCTCCTTGGAACTGTACAGGCTCGCTTGAGGAAAAGGCTTGGTCCGGTGAGGTCCGCCGGGGCCATGGCACTCTTCGCATCCAACCTCCTGAAGCTCCTTAGGAGTTCTCTGCCAGGGACGGGCGCCACGTCCCTGCTCTCCAGTTACATGGCAAGAGTGGCACTCGATTCGATTGGTGTTATTCGAAGTTATCAGGGTCAGATACCCATTTGCATGAGCCGTGCTCTCCCAATGCGCTAACTCCTTGGGGTGGCACATGCCACAGATCTGTGAACCCACAAAGGCCTGAGGGAGATCACTCAAGTCCAAGGCACGTTCAAGGACCGCGCCTAATC
Source organism: uncultured bacterium (assembly GCA_964581845.1). Taxonomy (GTDB): domain Bacteria; phylum Hinthialibacterota; class Hinthialibacteria; order OLB16; family OLB16; genus OLB16. Next base: position 4,360 of record CAZORO010000403.1, on the reverse strand, counting down.
CAATTTCAAGGTGAAGCTTCCAATCCTTACCTTCGATTGGAAACCGGTAGGCGATCTTTCCTGTTCGATCAAACAGGAAACTCTCAAAGGACTTGTGAGCTTGGATTTTGGGTCTTATGCCAGGTGAGTTCTTGGCCCAGATCCACTCGAAGCCATAGTTCCTGGCGACGCTCGAGATTCCTCCCCCAGTGGAGGACATTCCGATGAAGGTAACACCTTCAGATTCGAAAGTTTTACGGATCTTTTCAAAGGTGGGGAGCTTGGCGGTACAATTAGCGCAACCTGCATCGAAGAACACAATCAACACAGCCTGCCCAAGCAAATCCTCTCCCTTGACCTCCCCTTGGGAGATGGTGTCGAACTTTAGCTGCTCAATCGTCGGGTAATTGTCAGGGAACTTGGTTTGAAATGGAAATGGACTCCTATCCACCGCGGAGTGTACCGATTCTAATGCGAAGATGATAATTCCCCCAAGGAAAACCACAAACGGCCACAACAATCTATTGTTTATCTTAAACACTTCTATCCTGCCTCTTACGAACAAAAGAAAAGATCCCATGACAGCCAAGGGATCTCTTTCCCTGCCCGGATTGATTCCTTCACCCGGCAAACGGGAGATCTACAAGAAGGATAATACTCCCATCCATTGGGGATAGTAAGCGGAATGCTCTGGCCTTGCATATGATATCTATCGCACCGGAACGGTGACTGATTCACAGGTACTACTCCATCGTTTGATCCGTTGTTTCTGCCCCTTCTGGTTGAGTCTGCTGGACTTGATCAAACCTGAAACCTGGACCTCCGACAACCCCTTCCACTGGTGGAGTGAACACATACCCGTAGGGCCGATCACTCCCCTCCGTGCTCTTTTCATCCGCCAGAGCTGCGTCCCCAAAATCTCCCGTCTCATCCTCATCCCTCGGTTTCCGGGGACGTTCCTTACGTTCGGTACGGATCATATATTCGAGCAACCCCAGTTTCATCTTCAAACGGCGGATATGGGTATCCACCGTACGGCGTTCGCGTTCTTGGCGTGGAACCCGTCCCCATATCTCCCGCATCAGTGTTTCGCGTGATTGGATCTGTCCCCGTCTTCTCACCAGAAATACCAGTAGTCTGAACTCAGTGGGCGTCAACCGGATGGGTCTTCCCGCCAATGAGACTTGGTGTTTGATGGTGTCAATGATCAGATCGGCGATCTGAATCACTCCCGATGTGTCGGCGGGTGGGTTCATTCTATGCAGAATGGCCTTCACACGAAGAATCAACTCGCGGTAATTGAACGGCTTCACCACGTAGTCATCGCACCCAAGCTCAAAACCCACTACCCGGTCCACATCACTTGCCTTGGCGGATAGGATGATAATGGGGATATGGTCGGTTTCCGTTTTCTTCTTAAGGGCACGGCAAACCTCGCGGCCATCCATGTCGGGAAGCATAAGGTCCAAAATGATGAGATTCTCGCTGGTTATTTTAAGCGCATCCCGTCCCGTCATCGCGGTAACGACCCGGAAACCCTCCTCCAGGAGATTGTACTCCACAAGACGCAGGACATCTCTCTCGTCATCCACAACAAGCACCAACTCTTGCACAATCCATCCTCCTTAGATGAGAAACATATCAATGATTTATATCAATGATTTTATGTTTTCCGGTTTGTTTGTTCGCTTACGGAAGCCCTTGGATGAAATCTCCGATGAATCTCGTGAATCCTTTTTCCCGAAATGTGAGTATAAATTTGCGTTGTTGATATATCCGCATGCCCCAATAGTTCTTGAACAGTACGTAAGTCCGCTCCACCCTCCAACAGGTGGGTGGCGAAGCTATGACGTAGATCATGGGGCGAGGGCAAACGCCGGATGCCGAGTTCAAGGGCATAATTGCGAAGCCGGCGGAATACTGTCTTTCGAGAAAGGGGTTGACCACGCCTGCCGACAAACAAGGTGGGACAATGTCCATGAGGATCCAGTGACTCGCGGGCCTGTTCAAGATATCGAATAACCGCGGATTTCGCCCGTTCGTGGATGGGAACGATTCTTTCTTTTTTCCCCTTCCCCATGACCAAAAGATAGCCACCAGAAAGGTGTAATGAATCACGTTTCAAACCACATGCCTCGGAAATCCGGAGACCAGCCGCATAGATGAGTTCCAGCAATGCACGATCCCTGATTCCAGAGGGTGTTTCACTCGATGGCGCCTCAAGCAACTTTCGGATATCTTCTTCGGGTAAGGGATGGGGAAGTGGGCGCCTGGAATGTGGATTCTGCAGGTCCTCTGTCACATCCCGGGTGATCCCCCCCTCCTCGGAAAGAAAACGGAAAAAACTGCGCAAAGAGGCGAGTGTTCTAGCGATTGTGGAGGGTTTTTTACCTGTTGTTCTCTCTGTCTCCAGGAATGTGATCAACTCCTCTGTTGTCACCTCATTCCAGAGCACACGGCTACCTTCGGGGAAACGGTGTTTCTGGAATTTCAGGAGATCGGTACCATAGGAACGGCATGTCTGCGCACTGAGACCCCGTTCTCCCACCAAGTGGTCCAGAAATGCCCTAACTGCCACATCCATGGTTTTTTAATTGTAACAACATATCCTATTCATGCAAACACCGCTATCCTTCTTGTGACAATAAGCTAAAGCAACCACTTTTCCTTTATTTTTCTAAGGCCTGTCCCAATAGAAATGGTCCTGGTCTCATTCCTTATGCTGGAAAATGGAATGAAAAACACCGGAGGGACTAATATCGCCAATAATGCTCGTGAGGATACCGGTAGGTTGAGAGATGGACTTGGCTACCATCTTCTTCGAAAGTGGACTCAGGACCATACTGGTAAGGTTCTTCGTTTGTTAGGTATGATTTTTCCCCGCGTTTCACCAAACACGCTCTCAAAACTCTCTGCTTAAGAGGGACATACTCCGCTGTATGGGGCCCCAGCTCAAGTTCGGTGTGGGAGGGACGGAACTCGAAATAAATCACCCGCCGCAGTTTGCAGGATGTATTGGAGGGTGAACCATGTAAAAGCAGGATATTGTGGAACATGACATCCCCAGGCTTCATCGGTATGGGGACTGCCCCATCCGTGGGAAAGCCATCCTGTTGGGTGACCTCCAAAGTCTCCTGTGGGCTCCAGTTATGACTCCCCGGATGGACCCACAGACAGGTATCCAGGTCTGCTTCATCAATGTAGAAAGCGACATTAAAGACCGGCTCTTCACCAACACATTCAACCCCAGCATCACGATGCCAACCGACAAGCATCCCCTCGCCGGGGAGCTTGATCACCATCGAGTCCCATGTGGGAATAAAGTCGCTCCCTTGGAGACGTTCCACCGACCGGAGGATGAAGGGATGGCCGAGGAGGATCTTGGCTTCCTCGGTTTTATCGACAATATACTCGATTCTTTGGAGGATTGGCCGTCCCGTTAAGTGGCCACGGCCATAGGAAAAGTCGGGGTGTGCGCGAACCTCCTCAAGGCCGTAGCTCAGCAGAGCATCCATTGCTCCACGCAGATGCCTGAGCTCTTCTCCTTCAAGTACGGAGGGGAGGACCAAGTAACCCGCCTTCCGGAAAAACTCCACTTCCTCATCCGAGATTACCCGCCTGCCCGCCTCGCCGCGTGTGGCCATGGTCCCTCTCCTCGTGTCTCAGTTCAGAGGGATCTTAGCACAGAGACTGGAGAGGTCACGGTTCATTTTTTTTCATGGTGCCCATTCCTGCATTCATCCTCTTGCATGTGGCACTCTTGTTTCTCCCTCTTATTCCGGGGATGATCCCCGGTTGCTTTTTCTTAATTGGAGGTTGTAATGCAAGCACATCTACCCGAGGAGCGGATGATTCTTCTCCGCCAAATCTCGGTGCAGCAGCAAGCGTTTCTCGAACGCCGGGTGATACGGTGTGAACCTATCGGTGGATGGCAAATTGCCATTGCCGGAAACCAGCAAGCTCCCTCAAGAGGACCCAAGCAGGGATGGAAACCCTACCAGATCGGCACCCCATGGGGGGATGGGAAACCCGACCTGACCGCATGGTTCCGGGCCAAAGTCAAGGTGCCCAAGGGTTTTGCGGGTCAGGGAACCTTTGTCGAACTGGGACTTGAACCGGCACGCGAGGCGTTGGTGTATCTGAATGGAATTCCTCACCAGGGACTTTCGGAGAATCACAAGACGATCCGGTTGATTCGTAAAGAACACCTCGACAAACCCATTTCCGTCCTGATCGAGGCTTACACCGAGTTCCCGCGCAAACCCGACCCCATCTACCATGGACGCTTCGCGGTGGCGGAGATCCGTTCCATCGATCGCGCTGTCCATGACCTGTGGTGGGATCTCAATGTCGCGGTGGAGGTGGCCAAGGTTCTTGATCC
>CAZORO010000402.1:0-5526 GCA_964581845.1 uncultured bacterium | reverse complement strand
ACGACAAAGGGGCTGATCAGGTGAACCCAGCCCAGGCCGGAATAACCGAGCGGGACATTTATTTCAATCACCACACCGGAGTGGAGCAAGAGCACCACCAAGCAATAGACCACCATGCGGTCCCAGGAGGGATCGATTCTCCAGAAACGGAAGCCGAGGAGTTTCAGCGAAAAGTAGACCGTTGAGAGAACGAGGATGAGGAATCTAAGGATTCCAACGGGTTCGAGCGGGGCTTCATAGAGACGGGTCTGGGAGACCATCAGTGCGGGCAGGTGCCCGGCCAGCATGACCGCCCAGAAGGCACGTGCCAGCCATACTCCCCAACGGGAGAGCGGCTTAGTGGAAAGGAATTTCACAAGGTCTCGTGCCATGAGTTTGCCTAAACTTGCTAAATCACGACTTTATGCTACTGGAATTAGGAGAGGGGGTCAATGGGGAAATCTGGGTGATTGAGGGAGTCTTCCGCTTGTATATCGATACCCCTTTGTTTTCCAGGTTGGTCTAGAACTCCCATAACCCAAGATCACTGGGGGGAATTGGAGCATGTTCATAATCGTGAGTGGACAATAAGAAACACCCCTGTCCTTCTAGGAAGACAAAACCGATAAGACTCCACCATCGCTTTTCTTTCAAAGGAGAGATTCCTTCCTCGTAATTACACCTGGTTTTCCCGTAGCAAACTGGAGCACCACCGGCAGTCGTTATCGCCTTTTCAACAGTCGAGGAGGCTATCTTCTCAGGAGGGAAGACGAGGATCTTGTCCAAAACTTGGAGAATATCCTGATCAGCGAGCTTATCGGGTGGAGCGTTGAAAAGCGATTTTGAAAAAACGTTGACTTTCAACTTTCTTGGACATGCATAGATAACAAACCGTGTTTCGTAGGCTGGTACTGTATATTCAGTGACCAAAAAGTTCCGGCTTGGTTTGAAATTTTTCAGCCCTCGCCAATCCAAGTCTTCAATCTTCGGGGGTAGTAATTCTTTATGGAGCACAAAAACCATCCCCCGCGTGGCTTCATCGATATAGGCACGAGGAATCAGGTTGATCCGGACCGCGTAATCCAGCAGGTCTCGTCTAGGAGGGATCGCATATTCTAACCCGGCACTAATCCGAAAAAGATCGCGCTCGATCCCAGATGTTTCCGTGGGACCATGAACAACATATTCTTGAGTTTGTTGGGATGATGCTGGAGGAGAGAGGCAAATGCAGATATACGGCAAGAGAAAGATCAAGCAGGATCCAGTGTCTTTCATGTCAATATCCTTGTTTCAGTTGCCTGCTGGATAACCGATGGAATTACCCGGAGTAGCTGGCCCAGCATTGTAACTGCTGAGCCTAAAATCTTTTTGGAATACCCGGCTGACATTGGGGCCTTGTCGGTGTCCCATCACACTCTACAATACTCAAATATATGCATGAACCATCAGAAAATGCATATAAATGATTCCACCATTTGCGAGAACCACCTTTGTCAATATCTATACAATCAATGGTTCCATAATACAAGGTATCATTGGGGGTTTCGTTGTGATTATTAATGATGATTGTCTGAATCTGATCATGGGGAAGATTGATGAATTTCTCTACCATGTTCTTGAAGTAATCCACCGTTGTTGTGTCGGAAATATCTCTGTTTACTGGAGCAATCAAAACCTCAACAGTCACTCCATCCTCCATTATCTGTATATAATAATTATTGATCTCATATCGGGTAATCAGATAATCCACATCTTCTGGAGGAATTGTTGGAATGGAAAGCCTTAGCGGAATGAAGTTTTCTTTCAAATCATCTGGAACCCATTCTTTTCTCAATATGATTCTGATCCATTTTTCTGCGGCATATTTCACCCTCTCTGTGATATCATCGTTTTTCAGCTTTAGGTCTAACTGCCCCTTGACTGGCCAGAAGGCTCCACGATACTCCAGAGAGAGTTTAAGGATCCTGTCTTTGAGTCCAGTTGAGATTAGCAAGTCATCATGATTGATTGACCGAAAAGGCTCAGAATATACAGGCAGAGAGAAAAAGAAATGGAGGGCGATACTGCATATAAAAACCATCATTGGGATGTGCTGGTTCGTCATGGAAATAACTCCTTTTTTCAAGGAATGGGCAATTCAGAAAAGACAGTTTGAACCTGCCAGTTGGGTAGTATGTCTATTCCTCCTCCACCTTCTTCTGCTGTTTCTCCGCGTACCGGCAAGCCTCCTGGTAGTGAGCCACGAATCTTTCACGTTGAATGGAATAAGTCTTTCCGCTCCTGATGCGAGGTTGGTTCTCATCCTTGGCGAGATTTGAAGTTGATGGGACATTGACAGCATCCAAATCCAGCCCCATCTTGAGCGCTGCTTTGGCTCCCTCATAATCGCCCTCCTCCTTAAGAGCCAATCCAAGCCAACACCAGGCATCCACCACACGTCCGGGGTATTCTTCAAAGGGGACATAGTCAATGATCTTGCAGAAGCCCGCTTTGGCTTCCGCATATTGTCCGCTATGGCAGAGGGAACTGTAGTAGTTGCTGTGACACCAGACCGCCATCTCTTTCTGCTTGGGGTCGGTCCAGGTGGCATACTGTTCCAGCGGATATCTCTCCACCCAGATCCGCACCGTTTTCGCTGCTTCGACATTGCCCCCCATGTATTGATAATCAAGAGATTCCTCATCGGCGGTCATAGTCAAGACAGGATTGAGGACCAAGACCCCATCAAAGGTTTGCAGAGTTTCGACCATGGCCTCATGACGGCGGCGTTGCCAATCGAGATCCGGATGCGGTATGGCGAATGGAAGAACCTTTCGTAGATTTCCAGCGATTTTCAAAGCTCCCTCTTTGTCGCCATGTCCCCAGTCATAAAGTGCCTTCTGCGTGAGTGCCCAGGCGCGCTCAAAAGGATAATCAGACTCAAGCATGGGCAAGACGACCGGGATCGCGAGGTCAATCCGCTGAGCATCAAAGAGATCATCCGCGTACAGGTGCTTGGCGCGGAAGGCTGTGGCACGGTCTCCGGTCGCCACGGCGAGTTGAACCGCGAGTTCGTATTCGGGGGTAGCTTCCGCCAGCTTTCCCGGCACAAGCAAAGCGCGGGCAAGGAAACCATGGACGAAGGGATTCTTTGCCAGTGGCTCATCCATTAAGCCCACACGATAAGATTGGACAGCTATCTCGAACTCCCCTGCCGCAGTGGCCATCAACGCTCTTTCGAGCAAGTTGAAGGGACCGATTTCGGAAGTTGTGTGGGTAGTACTCTTCAGAAAGGCGGCCACCTCCGCACGGGGACGATGGGCGAAACCCTCCTGAATATCATCCAAGAGTTCGGGGAAGTCCGCGAAGGCCTGCCACTTGCCGAGATATTCAGCGGTTAGGTTGTGCCTAATAGTCAAAGTGGCTGACTCGGCGGTGGAACGTGCGGTTTGGCAATCCTCGATGAAGGGAGTGGCGTGGAGAGGAAAGCAGTAGAAATAGAGAACTAGAGGGAGAATCCAGCGTAGGATCGACATAAAACACCTCCCATCATTAAGGGAAAATGGGTGACTGTCTACTAAATGGTATAGAATCACTGATTAGGGAAGTCAACGCGAACTTATGGATAACAGCCCTATAGGGGGGTAGGCGACTCTTCATAGAACAAAAGTTGCCGGATAAATTACTTATGTTTCAACTTTGTTGAGTGAGTTTTTGGAATAGAAAAAAGTTTTCCTGATCCAGTACATATTCCGCAGGGGATCATGTGTTTTCCATTCAACCAGATTGTGGCAGGTTTTTTTTCTTGACCACCAATAAGGAAGGTACTACTCTCTTCTTCTGTAGGTTGTTGCTGGATTTCATTTCACATGGGTGGCCTCCATGTGGTGGATCGTCCCATGTGAACCCATCAAGGAGGAAATCATGGACATTGTGGGGTTGATCATCCAGTTGATTAGTGGTGCGGCGGGAGGCAACATCGCCGGAGCTTTGCTCAAGAAGCTGGATTTGGGCACCATAGGCAATTCCATTGCCGGCATACTCGGTGGAGGTCTTGGGGGTCAGCTTCTAGCGATGCTTGGTTTGGGAGGTGGAGGTGCCGCTAGCGGTCTCGACCTCGGTTCCATTGTTTCGGATGTCGCGGGCGGTGGCGTGGGAGGAGCAGTTTTGATGGCCATCATCGGTGCCATCCGCCAACAGATGAAGAAGGTATAGTCACCACACACAGACAGTAGTTTCTTGAAATACCTGCCTTGAAATGCTGGAGAGTCCGTGTCAATAACTCCGGCAAAGGGGGGCTGTTGTCTTAATTTCTACCATCTTTTTCATTGACCTTTTTCCCCGCCTGTCTACACTTGGCCTGTTATGCCCCTCAATGGCGAAGAGACTCTTGAGATAGTCCGTGAGTTGCTCGAGACCGAGTCAGAACCGGTCTTGCGCAGCCTCCTTGCCGATATTTACCCCGCCGACCTTGCTCTCGCGATGAGCCAGCTCTCGCGCGAAGAGGCCATCCAGGTCTTCTCCTGCCTACGTGAGGAACAAGCCGCCGATGTCCTGGCCGAAGCCGATGAGGGGCTAGTGGCCTTGCTCACCGAACAGATCCCCGACCAGGAACTCTCTGACCTGCTGGAGGAGATGGAGCCGGATGATGCGGCGGATGTGGTCGGCGAGATCGAGGATGAGGATCGTGCCAAGCGTGTCCTCGGCTTGATGGCCGAGGAAGAACGTACGGATGTTGAGATGCTGCTGGAGCACGATGAAGAGTCGGCCGGTGGTATCATGACCTCCGACTACCTCGCCTTCCCTGAGACCTGGACAGTCCACCAGACCGTCGAGTTTTTACGTAACGCTCAGCCTGAAATCCACTTTGCTTATGCCTTTACCCTCGACCGCAATGGATGTCTTCAGGGGGTATTCCCGATCCAGAAACTAGTCTGGTCGGATGGGGATTGGACCTTGAGTGCCATCGCCGACCCGGAGGTAATCCGCGCCACAGTCGACATGGATCAGGAGGAAGTGGCACGCCTGTTCCTCAAGCATGATCTGATGTCGCTGCCGGTGGTGGATGAGGAAGGCAAGTTGATTGGACGGATCACCAGTGATGATGTGCTGGATGTCATGCAGGAGGAGAGTAGCGAAGATATTTTCAAACTTGCCGGTACCAGTGATGATGAGCTGGTCACTAGGTCGGTGTTTGATGTCCTCCAATTAAGACTTCCTTGGTTGTTGATCGCGCTGTGTGGTGGGATGGGCTGCTCGTTTATTCTCAGGAACTTCGAGGGAGAGCTCGGCAGTTACACCTATCTCGCTTTTTATCTTCCGGTCATCATGGCCATGGGAGGGAATATTGCTACTCAATCGGCAACTTTGATTGTACGCGGTTTGGCCACTGGGCAAATCCACCCCCGTAAGCTTATCCGTACGATTTTCCGAGAAGTTCGTGTGGGTGGGATGATCGGCTTCATTTGCGCGGTTTTGGCAGGAGGTTTTAGTGGCCTTTTCGCGAGTGTTTCGGGATTACCGTTAGCCACAGGTCTGGTGGTTGGGCTGGCGATGCAGATCTCGATG
>CAZORO010000401.1:0-5527 GCA_964581845.1 uncultured bacterium | reverse complement strand
GCAGCGAGACATCCATGGTGAGCTTCTTGCCCTTGTCGGAGATCTCGTCCTTCTCCACCTGAACTGGGATCAGCTGTCCTACCTTGATCATACTGATGATCGAATGAGGTTTATGTTTTCCGGTCACTGGAGGATACGGAAGGGCATCATCGCCCGCCAGAAAGCCATCCTTTGGAAGGCCGATATCGATGAAGGCGGCCTGGATGTTGGTTAAGATACGTACCGCACGCCCCATGTAGATATTACCCACCGCGCTCTCCTGGTCAGGACGGTCCAGGAAGAGATCGGTCAGCTTTTCACCCTCGAAGAGTCCGATGATGGTGTGGTCGCGGCGTACACTTACTGCCATTTGTTTGGTCATAGATAAAGCGGAAAGCGAATCACAAGAAGAACTACCAGCTCAATCTCAACAGCCCGCATCACAGGCCGTCTATGGAAAGGGGGCATCTGGAAGGGACCCCTCTACAAGACTTCTATGATATCTCACCACTTTGAGGAGGGGTGGTCAAGGGGGAGGGGTCAATAGTACTCGATCAGGTCAGTGAGGTAACCTCTTTTGACGCTGTCCATTATTGTATAACCATGCATGAATCCGCCTTCCTCCGTTTCAAGGCTATCCCCCTGGCCACATTCCATGCGCGTGGTGCCTCGAGAGTTGTGGCCTTTTTCACCGAGGAAGCCGGGCAGATTCGTTGCGCGGTCAAAGGCCCCTCTAAACGTGGTTCCTCACAGCCCGCATCGCTCCCCCTGTTTTCAACCTACGACTTGCTGGTGAGCAAGCCCACGGAGGGAAGTGATTTATACGAGGTAAGGGAAAGGGAGGTGGTGGTTTCACGTAATTACCTCAATCAGGGACAGCCCGTCACCACCTGGGCCACCGCTTCAGTGCTGGCGGAGGTGCTCCTGCGGGGTACTCAATTGGGTGATTCCCACCCCTACCTCTTCCGGATGTTCGATAAAGCCCTGACCTGCTTGGAGGAGGGAGTTCAGCCCAAGCTTCTGTTGCTCGCGTTCTTGGTGAAATACCTGGAACATGCTGGCTATGGCCTGCGTCTGGAGGAGAGCGTGGATGGCAAAGCGATACCTCCAGCAATGGATGTCTTATTTGATACCGCCTCAGGCGGAGTCTTCCTTTTCCAGGAAGAGGTATCCAGCGGGGGTCTGGAGGGGGGGACCTTCACGGGCCGGTGCTTCCGTCTGGATCCCACCACCCGTCAAGCCCTTTTGAAAATCCGTCTTGCGGTGTTTGACCGCTTAGAGGAAACTCAAGTCCCCGGAAAGATGGTTAAAAGGCTATTGGATCTCATTCATGCCTGTTTTGAGCATCATCTCGAGATCCGTCTGAAAAGTTTTGGTCTGTTCGAACAAATCATGGGAAGAGAGGAGCGGCCTTCATGAAAGAGAAAGTGGAGAAAATGGAACGGACCTTCGCAACTGATCTCGATCGAGCGGTCTTTGAGTTCCCGTTATGCGACACTCATGAGCATTTGTACTACGAGAAGGTGTGGAACGAGGACACAAGCGATGTCCTCAGAGACCTGCTCAACAACTATGTTCCCGCTGACTTGAAAGTCGCTGGGGCGGACCAGAAGGCCATTGACCGTGCTCTCGATTCGAAAGACCCGGATATCGCGGGACGTCTCGCGGGAGTGCTTCCCGCGCTTGAACGGTCCCGTTACACAGGGTATGGGGAAGCCGTCTACCTGATCGCGAAGGCTGTTTATGGCCTGGAGACTCTGAGTGCGGACGGCTTAGCGGCGGCCCAACCCATCCTCGATGGACTCAAGAAACCGGGAGAGAGACTGCGTCTTCTCCGCGATGTGGCCGGTCTGGAGCATACCCAGACCGATCATTTCGTGTGGTCTTGCCTGCCGGATTCATCCGGGCCTGACTTTTTTTTCTATGACATTTCCTGGGTAACCTTCTGTAATGCGAATATCCAACCCGAAAAACTCCATCAAGAAACCGGCATTGAAGTTAAGGATCTGAATTCCCTCGATGCCGCATTGACCAGCCTGTTCGAGAAATATGCCCCCTGCGCCATTGCGGTGAAGAGTCAACATGCCTACAACCGGACCCTGGAATGGCGGGAATGGGATCGTGCGGATGTGGAAATTGCACTCAACAAAGTGCTGACTCACCCTGGCACCAACATTTCCGAGGAGGACCGTCTTTGCCTGGGAGATTGGTGCTGGGCCAGGGGAGTGGAATTGGCCACCCAACATGAAATCCCTTTCAAAATCCATACTGGCTACTATGCCGGGACCAATAACATGCGTACCGCACGTATCAAACCGGGCAACCTCTGTGAATTGTTAATTAAATATCGTAATGCTCAATTCCTCTTGATGCACATTGGTTATCCCTATCAGGATGAGATGGTCGGTCTCGCCAAGCAATTTCCCAATGTAGCTGTGGACCTGTGCTGGGCATGGGAGATAGACCCATACAGCACTAAGGACTTTATGCGCCGGATGCTTCATGCTGTCCCCCTCAACCGGGTGATGGGTTTCGGTGGAGATACCCGTCATCCAACAAATACCTATGCCTACTCAATCCAGGCGAGGACCTGGCTGGCGCGAACCTTGGGGGAGGAGGTCCGGGATGGGTACCTTACCGAGAAGGAGGCCATCGCGGTCGCAAAAGGTTGGATGTATGAAAATCAAACTGAGTACTTCCAGTTGAGTAAGAAACGCGAGACAATAGCTCAATGGAAGGGTGAAAGGTTAGGTTAAATGAAATAGTAATTTTGGAGAGATAGGAGGTTTCATCATGAGGTTTCCAGGCCGGGGAGCCATTGTGAAAGATTTGCTGAATGGGTTCACCTTGATCGAGTTATTGATCGTAATCGCCATCATACTCATACTCATCTCGATTGCCTTGCCCAATTTTCTGGATGCACAAGCCCGCGCCAAAGTGACCAAGTGCGAGGGCGACATGAAAGCCATGGATGATGCCATCATGTCCTACTATCTGGAGTGGAAGAAATTTTTCGGTCCCTGGGAGATCAAGCGTCTGACCACCCCGAATGCCTACATGAAAACTTTGCCAGTCGATCCCTTTGGACCAATCAATCGCACTGACTATGGGTACAATTCCGTCCTGACAGCCTATGGTTCTCCAATTAAACGGTTTTACATCTACCACGGTCCCCCGACATTCGATACTCACCCGGATATGAAACGCCTGGGGATCAAGTGGGTTCTCACGGGCCTTGGCCCGGATTCTGGGTGGTTTGACAGCCCGAATGGCGCCCCCAAATACCCACGCTACAATCCGACTAACGGTTCAAGGAGCCGTGGCAACCTGGAGCGAGTGGGACCAGGTCAGATCCCCCAAGACAAGTACCGGTTGTTCTGGGATTAACTCAAGGCACGGAGTCGTGAATTCATTCGCCTTTAAACTCGAAGCCGTGATATCGTTTATAGGAGTGATACACGGCGAATGAATTCGCCACTCCGGCACTTTTTTTCTCCCATTGTTCTGTTGTCGGCACAGGGTTGTGTTCTTCCGCCCATTCCCCCCACATCATGAAAAAAATCCTGTTTGTTTTAATCACAATTGTTCTTATCTTATTTCTCTCTTTGATTGCAGCGGAGGTGATTCTCCGTTATGTGTGGACTCCTCCACGGGGCCTTTATGACTACTCCCATCCCTTCATCCGGCGCAAGATCCGTCCTGGTGTGGAACTACCCTACCATGGTGATGAGGTCACCGGTTTCGGGGAAGAATTCCAGTTGAAAGGGGGGCCGGTTGGTTTCCGGACCAAGTCGGTGCTTTCACGGGAGAAATCACCCGGGGCTTACCGGATCATCTTCATGGGGGGATCCACTACGGCTTGTACCTACATCCCACAAGAGTTGACCTTCAGCCAATTGACCGAGGATCTCCTGAACACACAGGGCCTACCCAAACGGATCGAGTGCGCCAACGCGGGAGTAGATGGCAGTGCCGCCAGATACTCTGACACAGTTGATCTTCGATGTCTCTTATGCCAATCCTGATTGCATAGTAGTCATGCAGGGTGTGAATGACTTTGCCTTGGGACTAACTCCCGATTTCCAGCCTGATGCCTCCGACAAGAGGACAGGGAAGTCAAAAGCCAAGTCGATTTATGAGGAGTACTTTGGAGATCCGCATCCTTATATCTATCAGTTCTACAAAATGATCACACGGCGCCACTCCAAACGCTTCACCTTGGCCCACATCCGCGAGGAGCGTGACCGGCTGAGCCACCTGGAACGGATTGAAATCACCACCTTTCCAGCCCTCCCCGCCTTTATCCGCGACATGCGTCTGATTGCTTCTACCTGCCATGCCCTGGGGATCCGGATTATTTTTGTCACGCAATGCTCTTTATATGCCGCCACCCTCCCGCCTGAGGTGGAGCAACGCCTGGGGATTCCGTTCCCGGAGGAGGATGGCCTGAATCCCTCCAATGCCTCAATGAAACGTGGCATGGATGCATACAATGATGCGGTCCGGAACCTTGCGGCGGAGATGGGTGTGGAACTTATCGACCTGGAGAAGTCAGTACCGAAAACCCTCGAGTATCTCTATGACCATGTGCACTTTTCGGTTGATGGAAACAAGAAGGTGGCTGAGGTGATCTCGGGTTTCCTAAAGGACACTGTCCCCTTGCGCTCACCAGCGGAGTAGCGAATTCATTCGCATGGGTTATCCCGGCGATTGAAATCGTTACTCCGGGTTGTGAGTATTCCAGTGTGATAGAACTACGCCCTTGCCGCGGAACGCAGCCCAAACCGGAAACTGCGGAAGCTTTGGAGCGGGTGGTGAAGGGCGGCCTTCATATACTTGGGTTGAGTCAAGGCCCGCCGGAACTTGTGCCATTCCCAGCTCTTGTAAGCCTTTCGCAGGTAATAGTCGAGGTCTTGAGAAGAGAGCGCCTCGGTTCTCACCACCGACATACTGTTGCCATCGTATTTGCTCCAGTCCTTGGAGGTGAGGAAGCCTTTCTCGTCCAGCTCCTTGTAGAACTTGCTTCCTGGGAAGGGGGTCATGATGCTGTACTGAATCGAGTCCGGATTCAACTTATGCGACCAGCGGATGGTCTTCATGGCGGTTTCATGAGTTTCGCCGGGCAAACCGAATGAGAAGGTCAGGTGGATCTTGATCCCCAACTCCTGGGTGTAACGCACCATCTCCTCGACCTTACCGAGATCGAGGCTCTTGTCAGAGTTGTCGACTAGCTCCTGGCTGGCGGATTCCACTCCATATTTCACTGCGTGTAATCCGGCCTTTTTAAGCTCACGCAGGGTTTCCTTGTCGCAGGTGTCAGCGCGTGACATCGCGGCCCAGGGAATACCCAAGTTCCTCTTAGAGATCTCCTCTCCGAGTTTCAGAAGACGGCGCTTACCAATGTTGAAGGTGTCATCATCGAAGTAAAAAGACTTGAATCCCCAGCGTTTGACACAGTATTCAATCTCATCGGCTACATCAACCGGATTGCGGGTGTTGTAGTGGTTACCCTCATACATGATCTGCGGCCAGACACAGAAGATGCAAC
>CAZORO010000400.1:0-5529 GCA_964581845.1 uncultured bacterium | reverse complement strand
TGCTCTTGAGGCCAAAGAAGTCGGCGCTGATGCCATTCTCCTGATGCCACCCCATCACTGGTTGCGTTTTGGAAGATCTTCTGAAACCGCGATTGGCTTTTTTCAGGATGTTGCCGAGGGGGCGGACATTCCCATCATCGTCCACCAATACCCCGCCTGGACCAAGGCGAGTTACTCCCTGGCTGAAATGTTGGAGATCGCGATGATCCCACAGGTTGTGTGTATCAAGATGGGAACCCGGGACATGACCCGTCTACGCTATGACTACGAAACACTCAAGGATGCTGCTCCGCATATTCCAATTCTTTCCTGTCATGATGAGTACCTGCTGGCCAGTATCCTCGAGGGGGCTGATGGAGCGCTGGTCGGATTCGCGGGTTATGCGCCGGATTTGATCATCCAGCTCGTTCATGCCGCATTGGAGGGAGATCTCTCTGGGGCACGCGCCGCGCAGAAAACTGTGGAAAAGCTTTCACGAATCATCTACCGCTTCGGCGAACCCTCCTCCAATGCCCATCAACGTATGAAGGCGGCACTGTATCTTCAAGGACATCTCTCAACAGATATCGCGAGACCACCCCTGCGTCCCTTGCCGGTTGAGGATAAGCACGAGATCCGCATGAGATTGTTGGAGGCTGGGGCCGAACTCGCGGCCAGGGAGGTTCTTGCAGTAAGATAAGTGGGAATGAAAGGTTTCACGGTACCGGTCCCTCTGTCCTTGTGGTAATGCTCTTAAGGGACGGTTCATGGAGGAGTGGGCTGGTTTGTGATGAGCCAGAGGAATCTTGGAAGAATGGTGGTTGAAAAGGAAAATGGATGGAAAAAATTCCTTGGCAAGGTGTCTGTTCTTTCGAAACAAGACACGAGGTTTCACACTGATTGAGCTGCTCATCGTGATCGCCATTATCCTGATCCTGATCTCGATTGCGCTTCCCAATTTTTTAGAGGCTCAAAATCGTGCCAGGGTGACCCGCGCCTGGGGCGACCAACGCGCGCTCAAGACAGCGTTGGCATCTTACCGGAATGACTACAAAGACTTTCCAGTAGGATGGCAAAAGAACTTCGATGTTCGACAGACGAAGCCGGTTAATGCCTGGAAGCTTTCCTTCCCCACGGGACTTTTTGTCAAGTGGCGTCTCACGATCTTGACAACCCCCGTGAAGTATATGACATCCTTGCCGGAATCCCCATTTGCCATCGATTGCTACAAGCATTCAGGTGGTTGCGACAAGATCATAGGACCAAACGGAGAGTATAATCCGGGATCGGAATATAATCAGGATGGTCCCTGGTATGATCATCCCAACACGATCTCCGCGGGGGCGCGTGGGTATCACCAGGGTGATCCCAAGTATTGGCACGGAACTCAGTATCACCTGCGGGATGCGGGTCCCGATGGAATCTGGAGCAACTCTAATCTCCAAGGTCAGACAGTTATTGCGCCGTATACACCGACAAATGGAACGAAATCCTTTGGCGACATCTGGACATTCGGGCCTTGAGATACCTTGGGCGGTGATGATCGCGCATGATCTATTTTCAGGGATTTACGCTGATTGAGCTGCTGGTGGTGATTGCCATCATTTTGATCCTGATTGGAATCGCCTTGCCCAATTTCCTGAATGCCCAGATCAGCGCCAAGGTCGCTCATGTCATGGAAACACATAATTCATTGGCCGCGGCCATTCAGTCCTATCAGGCCGACTTCAGAATCTATCCTCCCTCATGGAGCAAGCATCCGGTCAAGATGCAGATGCGTTTTCCTGAGGATGGTTACGTCCGTTGGAGGTTAGTATGCCTGACCAGTCCTATCGCCTATATGCGTGTTCTGCCTGAGTCGCCCTTCTTTCCGGATAAACAGAAGCACTCAGATGGTGTCATTGAGATGAAATATAATGCCGGTTCTTCTTACGACCAAGTCAAGGGTTGGTATAACAATTTAGGGCCAATGCTTGCCAAGTCGAGCCGTTGGTCAACGGAGTATCATTTGCGTGATGCAGGACCGGATAAAGTTTGGAACAACCAGGACTGGAACAATGTAACCAACCTGATGCCTTATGCCCCGACCAATGGGGTTGGGTCGATTGGCGATATTTGGAAGTTTGGACCCTGAAAACCGTGTGCATTGTAACTTGACCAGGGATGATGCTTTTGGATCGCTGGTGAAGCCCTGAAAAGGGGACAAGGACTTAGTGGGGGATTGTCTGTGGAAGAAAAAGTAGAAGTATTCAAAGGGTCTTTGGTTCTTCTGGACTGGTTGGTGGTGGCTGCATATTTCTTGTTCACTCTTTGCCTGGGAGTCTATTTCGGCAAACGTCAGACAAGCTCTGAACACTATTTTATGGCGAACCGGAAGGTTCCCGGCTGGGCTGTGGGGGTTTCCCTTTTCGCGACAGTGATATCCAGCTGGGCTTTCCTGGCTCTTCCAGGCAAAGCATTCAAGAGTGACCTTCAATACCTCGTTTCGGTGTTACCAATTCCCCTTGTGATCGCCACAACCGCGGTCTTAATCATTCCGATTTACCGCAACAAGGTGAAACTCTCGGCCTATGAATACCTTGAACGGCGTTTTGGGCTGATAGCACGTTTCTATGGGAATATCGCATTTATTGCGGGTCATTTTTTCAAATTAAGTGTGGTCCTGTATCTCCTCTGTCTTGCTATTTCCGGCATGACTGGGTGGCCATTGATTCCCCTGATTATTCTCGTCGGCCTGATCACTCTGGCCTACACCTTCGTGGGAGGTGTTGAGGGGGTTATCTGGACTGATGTGGCCCAGGGATTCCTCATGGTTATCTCGGCGGTTCTTGCAATCGGATTCCTGCTTTTTGGGTTTCCTGGCGGCCCCGATGATGCCTTCCGGGTTGCCTATGAGGGAAGTAAATTCAAACTCGCGGATTTCAGCTTCGACTGGAACAAAGAGTCAGTTTACATCCTGCTTGTTTTTGGTTTCATTCAGTATATGGGGAAGTATTCCACCGATCAGACAGTGGTCCAGAGATACCTCCTTTCTCCCTCAACCAAGAAAGCCGCAAGCGCATTGTGGCTCTCGGTTTTTTTATTGCTTTTCATCTGGCTGGTGTTCATGTTCGTGGGGTGCCTGCTGTGGGCCTATTACCATGTGAATGCGGAGCTTCTTCCCGATGTGGTCCGTAGGAAACCTGATCAGGTTTTCGCCTACTTCATCGGTCATGAGATGCCTCGGGGCCTTTCCGGCCTGATCCTGGCGGGAATTCTGGCGGCTTCGATGTCAACCATCGCCTCAGACCTCAATAGCCTGGGTTCCGTGCTGCTGGATGATTTCTATAACAAATTGAAAAAGCATTCCACGGACAGAGAGAAATTGTGGTTTTCCAAAACGAGTGTGCTGGTGTCAGGTCTCCTGGCAATTCTGATTGCCATGGTGCTGACCAAGAAAGAGTCGATGATGGAAACGGCATTTTCTTTTAGCGCGGTTATGGCGGGAGGTCTCATGGGCCTTTTCTTCCTGGGATTCTTTACCCGGCGTTGCAGCCGCGAAGGCGCCACTATCGGGCTTGTCTGCGGAGTCACTTTTATCGCCTGGGCGACCTATACCAACAATATGAATCCAACCACTGCACCCTGGTTGCCGAAATTCAAGATCCATCTATACTGGCTGGGACTTCTGGGTAATGTAGTGGTGTTCCTGTCAGGTTATCTGGCCAGCCTGATCTTCACACCCTCCTTCCGTGTGGATGAATCCTTGACAGTCTATTCGAATGGAGAACAGCCCCCAGCAGGCGAAGGAGTTCCAGTAAGATCGTGAAGCGAAACTGGTTTTGGGATCATCCCATTATATACCTGTGTCTCTTTGGGTTGCCTATACAAAAACCATTCAAGGTATGCGGGGAGGGTTTTACTCCCCCACCAGGCACCGTCTGGGAAAATGCCATTCAAGAACATAATTTTCTAGATCTCCAGTGGGGTAAGGAGATTGTGAATGACAGCATAACGATCCGTAGCCTGCGTTACACCGGCTCGGTCTGGAAGGGTGAACCGCAACGTGTCTATGCACTCTACGCTCATCCTGATGGTGAAGGTCCTTTCCCGGCTATACTCCAGATCCATGGGGGCGGGCAGACCTGCTATCCCTCCAATGTGGAGTACTTCGTGAAGCATGGATATGCCTGTCTCTCGTTCGACTGGACTGGATCGAGGAAGGAACGTCCCATTGAGGAAATCACCAACTGGCACAAGGACTTCGCAGATTCGATCATGGGACCGGATGATCAGGCTCCGGGACAGAATTTGATATTTCACGCGGTTCTTGCGGCATTACGCGGGATCGGCGTGCTTGCAGATCAACACGAGGTGGACAAAGACCGCATCGGGGTTCAAGGCATCTCGTGGGGAGGGTACATCACCTGGCTGGTGAATGGCCTTGATACGCGTGTCAAAGCCGCTGTTCCCACATATGGGGTTGGCGGGCTGGCTGAACAATGGAGCGATATCGCTCGATCCATGAAAGCACGTTCCCCGGAGTTTACCCAGTTGTGGAAAACGAACTACGAACCGGAGGTGTTTGCTCCACTACAGCATGGATCTGTGTGCTTTCTTAATGCAACGAACGATTTTTTTGGTCAGCTCCCAGAGGCTGAGCAACGTCTCACGCAAGTCTCGGTCAATCACCGCCGTAGCTACAGTCCGAACCGGATGCACAGCCTCGCGCCAAAGACCGTTTCCACTGGAATGGCGTGGTTCGATGCTCATTTGAAGAGTGACGGGAGATTTCCAAAGGAACCGGTCCTTTCACTGGAAGCACACGGTCAAGGACTTTTGAAGGCGGTCATCCAGGTGGATGAGTTGTGGCCTATAGCCTCTGTTCATGTTAATTATACGAGGGGTTCACTCCCTGCATTACTGAAATGCTGGTTGTCTACCGATGCAGTCCGAGGAGCAAGTGGGATCTGGTCTGCTGTTCTTCCTTTCGTGGAGTCCGCGCAACCAATGTCAACGATTGCACAAGCAATTTATGAAAGCGGATTCATGCTTTCCTCTCCAGTCACCGAGGCCAATCCCGCGATGCTCTTTCCTGGCGTGCGTGGATCGGAAATGGTTTCTGATGTGATCAGTGACTGGACACAAGGGCCCTCTGGCTGGTTCATTCAGAGAGGGACCGATTTCATCCATGCGGACAACCCGAAAGCGGAGCTGGTTTTGAAAGAGGTGGAGAGCCATCCCTGTCTGGCTTATGTTTCCCCGGGGCCAATCACGGAGATTCATGTGGCCACACGCCTTGTCGCGGATCCAGCTCGCGCGAAAGGAAACAGGCGGCATCTGGAGATATGGACCCATGATCTTTCTGTAGTTACGTTACGGACCGACTGGTTTTTACGTCAGCCAGGAGCCAAGGTCTATCAAGTCAAATTTGAGGGTGGAGCGGGTTGGAAACAGTCTATCATTGCACTCGATCAACTTCGCCCGTATGACGAGGATAAGAATGAGGAAATCGTGGGTGGGGATCCACTTGCTCACTGGAATGATGTTCACCAGCTCAATCTGATTGCT
>CAZORO010000399.1:0-5540 GCA_964581845.1 uncultured bacterium | reverse complement strand
CACCATGACCTGGAATCCAGGGTTGCGGAAGTATCTCATGTGTATCACCGATGGCTGGCCCACAGTCAAAACTTTCAACACTTGGATTCTGGAATCGGATCAGATCACCGGCCCTTTCCGCCTGGTCACCTTCATGCGGGACTTCGGAGGACAGGCCTATTTCGTGAACATCCCCAGCAAGTTCATTAGGCAGGATGGACGAACCGCATGGCTGTGCTACTCCGCCAACTTTACTGGCAACATTCGCCCCAACCCGCCCGGAAGCCGTTACGGATTGTGTCTGCAAGAGATAGTTTTTCCCGATGTGGCTGAGGCGGAACGGATGACTCAGGTGCAATGTGAGGATCCGCTTTCTGGTCCCAAAAATCTGGCTCTCATTGCTCGAACCGGGGCTACCTCTGCTTTCCCTTTCAGTCCCCCCGATGCGGCTATCGATAGTGTGGTGGGTGGTTATCCGGAGAACCCTCAACACGAATGGGCTACCCAAGGTGAGAAGAACTCAGCGGCTCTTCGACTCGCATGGGATGAGCCGGTGGAAATCCACAGGATCTGGCTCTTTGACCGTCCCAACACCTCCTTTGACCAGGTGTCGAGTGGCCTGTTGGTCTTCAGCGATGGATCCACCCTCCCCGTGGGAGCGCTCCCCGATGATGGGAAATCAGCGCTAGAGATTTCCTTTCCCTCAAAGAAAGTGGAGTGGCTCTTTTTCATTGTTACTGGGGTGAAGCCCGAAACGTTGAACACTGGTTTGGCCGAGATCGCGGTCTTTGGACCGGATTCACCTTAATGATCTCGCGCTAATCGATTTCTGTTGTCTTGCTGAACTGACTCAGTAGCCACCGGCAGTTGATCACCTTTTCAACAAGATCCAATGGCAAGTAGAAATATTGGCATGAGGGTTCAAAGCCAATCCGCGAGTCCTCCAGCGTGAGCCTAAAGAGTTGGTGGGCCAAAACGATTTCGGATTTCAATATTTGTCGGATCTCAGTCAATAAACGGTTGCGTTCCTCCGCTGCCAGAGTACCCGTACCTTCAGCGATGGCATCACGGGCGGCAACATAGCGTGCTTGGTTGGCCATGGACTGGAAGTGGATAGCGGCTGCCTGGGCATAGCGCAGATCGGCTTGAACCTCCTCGCGCTGCTCGGGAGGGGTTTTGTTCACTGCCTTCCGCAGCTCCTCGATCCCTGGCCGCCAGCCATTGGCGATCTTCTCAAACTGTGCCGCGAATACCTCCGGCGGGTAAGGACCCCGCCATCCCTCCAGGTCATCATAGGGAATCCCCCACATGGTTGCCCGGTACCCTGTTTTGGTGAGATAGAGTGGATTCGCCGCGCCCCATTGGACAGGAGATGTGTAGACAACACTGATATGAAATGGATACTCACGAAAGCCCTCACTCAAAAGGGTCCATGATTTACGGGCATGGGGTGCCCCCTCCGGTCCAAATCGTTCTTGAGCGATTGCATTCAGGACTTCATCGATCCCTGGAGTGGGAACATGGTTAAACCGCTGCGCGAGCTCAATGTTGGGTGAGGGGTGGCCCCCCATGGTCCAGCCGATCAGCATGGCATTGAGCCTTTCAGCCATCAGCAGATTGCGGCAATGCTCGGCCACAAGGTCCATGACTGGTAGATAGGGGATAGTGGCGATCTCACAGGTGTTGTTGAACTGAATCTCTGCTCCAGTCTTCAATCCGGTTTCCCGTGCGGTTTTCCAGTGCGAAAGCGAACGTGGCCCCGGTCCTACCGCCGAGATCGAGTATTCCCCCACCACAGATTCGATCCCTCCCCGTTCAATGGGAAGATTCCATTCACTGACTGACATCAATGTGATCGGCTTGGGCAATTGTTTGATGAGCTCGCGCGCATCACCATGCCCCCGCCAGCCCCAGTCCGATATGAGCACTTTGGCTTGAGGATTGGCACGGTGAACACCCTCCTCGATGACAGCGGCAATCTCTGGAATAATCTCAGCATCGCTCCTTACCTTGCAGCGCGAGCAGGAACTCCAGCTCCCGTGAGAGGCGCAATTGGTCAGGTTCTCCGAGGCCGTGATCGCATAGACACCTCCCAATCCCGGAACCTCACGAAAAACCCACGCTAGGGCATCCCCCATCCATTGCCGTACCGCTGGGTGGGAGGTGCACAATGCTGTGAACCCACCTTCCTGGACACCACCCATCTCAAGGCGATTTTTGAAGAATGAATCAGGCATCGCGCGTGGTTCATTCATGTAGAGGTAGACGTTGACTCCATACTTCCCCGCCCTTTCAACTAACGCCCTTAGATTTTCAAGACGCTGTTCATGGCCTTCGCCAAACTCAGGGAAAGATGACCCCCCCGGCGCCAGGTCACGCAGGAGTGCATGAAGCCAGACACCATTGATCCCTACAGCGGAAAGCCGCTGCAGCAATCCATCAGGATAGGGATCCAACTTTGGGTTCATCAAAGGATCGCCATACAGGGCAGTATAGGAATAGACAATCCTTTGGCAGGGACTTGTTTCCTCACTGGACTTTGATGGCATGAAATCTGGAAGTGGATTACTCAACTGCTTGAGAAAGTCGAAACGAGGTTCAAATGGCCCACGCAGCTCCCCTCCGAATTCCTGCTCGGTCACATGGCGGATCTCAACCGCTCTTTGTTTAGCCATCTCATCAGGCGGTTGGTACCGGAGCGGTTCGCAGGCTGGCTTCAGACCGCCCAGCTTCAGCCATAGGAAATCCTCCTCACGTAACATGATAGCCAACCGTTCGGGTGTCATTTCAAGAAGCTCTAGTAATTGCTCGTAGGGTAGGATATGCCAGTTTCGCCTGATGAGAGTGATGTAGCCACGTTGCAGCATCTCAGGAGAAATGGCAGGATCACGGGGCAATCCCATCGACTCGGCCAGATTCCTGACCTCATGCTCGGATGCACCGACGATCCTGGCTAGTTTTTCAGGCTCGATTGAGTTCCAGTTCCGCCAGATAAACTCATAGATGCGGCTGGGGAAGTAAAGGCTCCGAATCGCTTCTGGAGCATCCCCTTGCGGCAAGACCGTGTCATTCGCCAGAACCACACCATGAAATGTGAAGAAGAACATGCAGGCCCAGTTTACAAACAAGCAGACACGCATCAACGGATCGCACGGAAATGTTGGGTTTGGGGTTTGAAGGCACCCATAAAGGTTGACTGTCATATTTTCCTACCTTCACTGTTCTGGTCTATGAATTCCGCCAACTTGGTGCTTGACCAAACACCACGGATGTCAAGAGGACATTACAATACCCGGCTCTGAACGGCACCTGCTTTCCAGTTCCGATTCCCCCATTCAACTCTCATGGTTAAGTGTTGACCCCAGGTGAGAATACAGTAAAAATGCCCCTTGTTGTGACAGCTCTTGCCAGAACGACTGCCAGATCAGGTCTGATTATCTGAATTCCTGCATGTTTCCAATATTGACAAAAGGGTAATTTACCCCGACTTATTCACGCACTCCACAAAGTGAAGTAGGATACGTGCCGAAGCTCCGATTCGAAAATGTTAGGATCCCTAATAAGGTTTCAATGACGCAGGAAAGACAGAGATCTAGACCCTCCCAGCTCTGCGGGGAGTGAAACGTTGGCAGAAATTTCATAGGGGGTTTGATTTCTCCTTTCGTTTCCGATTTCCTCGTGCGAGGATATTCTGTTTCCGAAGAGGATTATTGCCGCAACACCAGACACAAGTGAGCGTGCGCGGGCGGTGGATTCCAACCACGGCGGCGTTTAGACGTCGGTCCGGGGTTGTGGACACGGAGACGGCGCAACGCGCGCTGGAACAGATTCCATAAGGGAGTCACCGCCTGGGCGACCGCCAGAATCAAGCGCCGGGAATGTTTGAGGATGCGTCCACCGGTCTTCAGCAGCGTGTCCCGCACCCGTGCGGCGTCCCAACCGCTGCCGCTCTCCCCCTCCAGCAAACCGCGCGCCAACTTGCGCCCTTTGCCAGACGCAACCGTGAAACGTTCCTGCCACTCGCTCAGCGCCTTGCGCATTTTTTCCAGGTTGCCCTTCTCAGCCAGCGCATCCAACAAACGGGACAATGTCGGTTGGCTGGAAAGACGCTCCTCCAAAGCCCGCTCGCCGCCACCTTCCCATACCGCCAAACGCATCGCCGGATCGTGCGCCGTACGGTCCCCATCGTCCTGATGACGATACCCCTGCACGAAACCATAAATCCGTTGTCGCAACAACTCCGTCAGACTGTAACGAATCTGGTCCTGCTCCCGATGATCATCCAGGGAAGCTCCCAGACTGGAGGTTAACCCCAGCCGTTCATCCAACTCACGCAACAACATCACACCCGCGTCGCCGGTCAACCGTTCCTCACGGCTCTCCACTTTAATCGAACGGTTGAAAGTGAACTCGAATTCCAACTCTTCTTCTTCACCCATGGGTGTCTTTCTCCCCCTTCCCTGAAAACCCTCTTATCTCTAACGTTTCAGGTCACTTGGAGGCAACGATATCCATGGCTGTTTTTACATGGGTGAATAAAACGGGTTCACAACCAGTTCGAAGTGCGACCTGCACACAATCTTTGAGCAAGGGTGGGAGGTCCAATAAGCCCTTGTTGAGATGGCCTGCCTGATTCAGTGATCGAGTACCCTGGTGTGAGCCTACGGAGCGGACCGTTTCTGGGCTGATAGTTTTGACGCTTGCCAGGACTTGGTACGGTTCGTCCAACTGAGTCAGATCCTCATCCACGAAGAGGCACCATCTCCCTGTGACTTGATGCCTGCTAAGGGGAGCCTTGATGAGATTACCATACCCATCCAAAGATACCTGGTCCTGTTTTGGGAAGACCTCGTGTCCACTCGTGATGGTGTGGCCGAACCGCCGGACCAAGTCGTTTGGTACAGGTTGTGAGAAGAAAATCCAGATGTGGAATCCCTTCCTGCCTGAGAACTCAGTCAGAAATGGAACACAGAGGCTATTCAACCGTTCTTGGACAAGAAGTGTGGCCTGAGCGACAGTTGTGTCGATGTCGATGCAGAGCCATTTCGAGATGCTGCCTGAGGAGGGATAAAGGCCAAGAGTCATGTCACCATGGAGATGACGGCAGATTACTTCATCCGTCAATGTCTCTCGAACCAGGGAATAGGTCCCATCTGGCAGTTGTATCGCAAAGCAATCATCCCGGTTGACAAATCGCTCACGAAAAAGACTCACAACTCTCACCTTCCGTGACATCAGAGAATCCTGGTGCTTCTTTGGGTTTCATCCAGATAAGCGGAAGGTATGGGTTCCCTGTTTCAGTTCGGTCCACACAACGCTCACGCAGCAAGAGATCCTCCGGAAACGTGTCAACTGGAACTCGGAGTGGTTTTCATCCGCTATCCAGATCAGAGACAGGAAACACCCTGATGGAGAAAAGATTTCGAGGTTGCCTTGATGCCACCCCGCGAGGACTGCCGACTGGTCAGCATTCTTGAGACTCTAGCAGACTGCCGAATGCTGACTCTCAGTCAGGTGGCTTACCTGCACTTCGGAGGACGGCGGGCAACTCGGCGGAGAAT
>CAZORO010000398.1:0-5556 GCA_964581845.1 uncultured bacterium | reverse complement strand
CCTTCGTGTTATGTTTTCTCATCTGCTTGGCCGTTTCGTTTCCCTTTCTGAATACCGATTACCTGCTGACAAGGGAGGAAATGCACATCCGGCATGTAGGTTTGGGGATCGTTCTGGTCTGGGTGTGGGCTTTTGGCAGGTGGGGTGATGTGGGAGGTTTCTCTCATACCTGGAGCTTGGCTGCTGTAGCCTCCGGGGGGGTGTTGCTTTCACTCGCAGGAACTCGGATGGGCCGCATTGCCAATGACCGTCCTCTGGTTAGTCATTCTCTCCGAGTTTGTCCGCCTGTTTGAGGGCTTGGATGGGGTACTGATCTTGTTGGTGATCCTGGGAGTTTTTCTCCAACTTGCCTTTGTCCTGCCGGAGGAGGAGGGCTATGCCCGTGCGCTCTGTTTCTGCATCCTCCCCCCACTTCTGGGGCTACTCCCCTGGAGGCTTTATCCCGCCAAGATCGAGCTACGCGGCATTGGAGCTTTCCTGCCTGGTTTTGTCCTCGGCGCTATCACTGTGGTGGGACGTCAAAAGGCCTTTACCACCAAAGCAGTGGTGATCCCCGTTTTGATCGTGATCGCGGTCTTTTCGCTGTTCTGTCTTTGGCTTCTGGAACAGCACCTTTTTTTACCCAAGAAGAAGGATTAGGGCATGGATGCCTTCCATCCTCCTGGATATACTTGGATCTGAAGTCAATTCACGGAAAAGGCAGACCATGCACCCCGTCATTGAAGACAAACTCGAGGAACTCCACCGGCTTTGTGAGTGTTATAAAGTCAAACGATTGGAGGTCTTTGGATCGGTGGTGAATGGAAAATTCGATCCGGAGACCAGCGATCTCGACTTTCTGGTTGAGTTTCAGGAACTTGAACCAGGTGAACACGCGGAGGCTTACTTCGGATTGGTGGAGGGGCTGGAGAGTCTGTTTGAGCGCGAGGTGGACTTGGTTGAAGCAAGTGCTATCAGGAATCCGTACTTCCTTCGATCTATCAATAAGAATCGGATCACACTCCATGAATGAAGACGTCTACATGTACCTTTGGGATGTCAGGGAGTCATGTGATCATATTGCGCAGTTCATGGGGAAAGTTTCGCGGTCCGCATACCGTCAAGACATTCTTCTTCAGGCAGCGATCGAGCGCAAGCTGTGTATTATCGGAGAAGCTTTGAACAGGGCTAGAAAAGCTGAACCCATGATTACAGAACTGATTTCGAACATCTCCCAGATCATCGGTCTCCGTAACCGGTTGATTCATGATTACCCTGATATCGATTTGGACACTCTCTGGGGGTTGCTCAAAACTCATTTGCCGGTCTTACGTGGCGAAGTCGACAAGATTTTGAGGGAAGGATAATTCCAGTCGGGTGGTATAAACGAGAGTCAAGAAAAAAAAGGTCGGAGTAACGACTTCAATCGCATAGAGCACGATTTGAATGAATTCGCTACGCCGGGAGGCTATTCCTTTGGGGTGCCTGGAAGCGGTATGGGGGACTAAGAATTGCTCTGTCCGTACGTTCTATAACTTGAAGAAAGTGTGTTAATCCTTTTCAAGGAGGATTCCAGTGAAGCAAAATCTAGCTGTTTTCCTGTTCGTGTCTCTTCTTTCCATAACCTTTCTCCCGATTTCCATTGGGTATGCTGAAGATCCCCCCCTCCCCATCCGTAAGGTGGTTCTCTACAGCAGTGGTGTGGGTTACTTCGAGCACATTGGTAGTGTTAGCGGGACTGTCGAAACCACGCTTCAGTTCAAGACCGAGCAAGTCAACGACATTCTCAAGTCGCTGGTCCTGGAGGATCTGGGTGGCGGGAAGATTGGCACTGTGGTTTACCCCTCGCGCGACCCGGTGGCCAAAACCCTTCAAAGCTTCCAGGTCGATCTGGCTAATGACCCCGCTTTGCCGGAGCTTCTCGCCCAACTGCGCGGGACCCAGGTCTCGATTGTGGTCGGTGTCGATCTGACAGAGGGCACCATCCTCGGTGTTGAGAAGCGATTGAAAGCTCTGTCGATTGAATCAGTACCAGTCGAGGTCCCGGTGGTGAATGTGCTTTCCGGGGCCACCGTCAAGTCAGTCTTTCTTGACCAGATCACATCGCTGGAGATCCGCGATGGCGCGCTCCAGGCGGAGCTCGCCAAGGCCCTGGAAACCCTCGCCCAGTCGCGTGACCAGAACAAGAAGCCAGTCACTCTCCACTTCGATGGCCAGGGAGAACGCAAGGTCCGCTTCGGGTATCTGGTGGAAACCCCGGTCTGGAAAACCAGCTATCGTCTGGTGCTGCCCAAGGATGCCACCGGTGAGGCTTCCCTCCAGGGTTGGGCCATCATCG
Source organism: uncultured bacterium (assembly GCA_964581845.1). Taxonomy (GTDB): domain Bacteria; phylum Hinthialibacterota; class Hinthialibacteria; order OLB16; family OLB16; genus OLB16. The sequence continues at coordinate 3,239 of CAZORO010000398.1, read as the reverse complement.
AGAATCAGACCGATCATGACTGGACTGGAATCGATCTTTCGCTGGTCAGTGGTAGACCGATCTCATTCATGCAGGACCTCTATCAACCCCTCTATGTTCCCCGTCCCACCGTTCAACCGGAACTCTTCGCGAGTCTGACACCGGAAAAATATGCCGGTGGGTTTGGGGGCGGGGGCATGGGAATGATGGGAGGAGTTGCCAAAGGGACCAGAATGAGTCGATCGAAGGCTGAATCCGCAGCGGACGGTTATGCTGGCCGGGAGATGGTGGAGGAGGTTGATGGTGAGCCTGGTTCAGTGGAAAGATCCAATGTTGTCGAGCTCCCGGCTCCAGTACCCCTTGTCCCAATGCAACCACCACCGTCGCCTTCAGCTGGGGATTACTTCTTCGCGGATGCGGTCACGGCCGCTCCCATCAACCCAGTCGCAAGTGTCGCTTCAGCGGCCTCGGCGGGCAAGATCGGAGAGCTTTTCCAATACACCGTGGGCGCGGTCACCCTTCCGCGTCAGCGTTCAGCCATGATCCCGATTGTGACCGACCCCATCAAAGCTGAAAGACTCAGCATCTACAACCGTAACACCCTGGCCACGAATCCCCTCCTAGGCGCGCGTCTGATCAACACGACTGGCAAGCACCTTCTCCAGGGTCCGATGACGGTCTTCGATGAGGGGACCTATGCTGGAGATTCCCAGATCGACAACCTGCCACCGGACCAGAACCGTCTCCTCAGCTATGCCATCGACCTCAAAGCGCGTGTGAACTCGATCACCGCGCGTGACTATTCCGAAGTGGTATCGGGGCGGATTCTCAAAGGTGTGTTGGAGGTGACTAACAAGAGTGTCTCCAGCCGGGAGTATGTAATCGCCAACCTGGATACCAAAGCGAAGAACTTCGTCGTGGAGCACCCCCTCCGTGGTGAATGGGAACTGGTGGATACTCCCAAGCCGGTTGAGAAAACCGATGCGGTCTACCGCTTCGCGCTTTCTGTACCCGCCGATGCCACCCAGACCTTATTGGTAAAGGAACAGAGGGTTGCCTCACGCTCCATCAGCATCCTCCCCATGAACATCGACCAGATGGTGGCCTACATGCAGTACAACGAGATTTCCGAGACTGTCCGCGCGGCTTTGGGTAAGGCGGTGGAAATGCGGCGTGCCATGGCGGAGCTTGAACATTCCATTGGGGATAAAACCACCAGAATCCAGGAGATCACCACCGAGCAGGAGCGCATCCGCGCCAACATGGGCTCCAGCATCGACACCAAGAGTCAGTATTACACACGGCTTCTCACCAAATTGAATGAGCAGGAAACCACTATCGAGAGCCTGCAGAAGGATATTGCCGTGTTGCAATCGGATCTTCAGAGCCAACGGAAGGCACTTGAGGATTATCTGGCTCAACTCAACATCGGGTGATTTTTCAAAAAAAATCGATAACCATTCTCTTGCGGAACATGGGATGACTGGCCATAATCGGGGAAGTCATATTTCTTGAAGGAGGCCGTATCCCATGCAAATGCCCATCCGTGGATTGAAAGTTCTTGGTTTACTCATATTTCTTGTTTCCAGTTCTTCCCTTGTTAGTGTAGCGGGTGATGTGCCATTGGGCGGTTCACTTACGAGTCAACTCGAGATGAAAGTTGTTCCCAAGGATGAGTGGTATGATCTGTATGTGGGAGGGAAGGTCACCGAGCAGGATGGGGTAACTCCTATTTCAGGCGCTTTAGTAACCGCAACTTACTTGAGTGATGATGGGATTGGGGACATCGCCTATTTCGACTATGTGCCAGGAGGTATTCCTCCGTACATTTACAGACCAGGAACTGAGAGCCAATGTACCACGGGGCCCGATGGGGTTATCCACCTGCGCATCGATGTGGATGCTCATGAGGCCTTCTGGGAGGCCAGTTTCAATATCTGTGTGACCTGTGAGGGTTACCAGAACCAGTGTTTGTCGGTTGATTTTGATTACAGCGATGATGAAGAAAACCGGTTCTTTTATCTTGCCCCCTATGTGGAGCCAACGCCTACGCCTACATTGAGCGCGACACCCACGGTGACCCCAACCCCCGGTGGTAAACCGACGGCGGTTCACCCAGAACTTGATGTCGACCAGGATGGTGTGATTGGTCCTGGCGATTTGTTACTCCTTTTGCAAGATTGGCTCAGGCCAGTTCATTAGTCTGTTCTTGAACCACCAATCAGGGGTATCATAGGCTTCGTGGAAATCGGTATCTCCCCGATGGAACCCACAACCATGTAATTTTCCTCCCTCGGCCTCCATCGACGGAGTCCCTACCCACTTTGGATGAGGGGGCGTGCAGCGCTCCGTTGCCCATTTTTTTCTCAGGAGGGAGGGGAAATGTATATTCGAAGCTGTTCTCATCAAGGCTCTTCCAGTCAGGTTAATCAGTATAGGAGGGTATCATTTTTCTCAAAAACTTGTGTTCCTGAGTGGATGTTCCATTTTCTTTTATGCGGAATCCTTTGCCTGCTTGTTCTCCCTTTGAGTGTGGATTCCCAGGCACAATCGGTTGTCATCGATGAGTGGATGGTGGATCAGGCTCTTCTTTCAGTGATATTTCCTCCTGCGGGGGCTGGTCTTTCCTCCGTGGTGACAGGTCCCAGTATTATCGGTTTTGAACGTGACCTGCGGGTGGATCTCACCGGAGGTTCCATCAGTGGGAACAGCATCCGCGCGGGAGTGGTGGGTGGCTTTTTTTCATGTTCTCAGGATGCCACTATCCAAGGAGGCGCGCGTGTGGAATGGGATGGTCCCGATGGGAATCCCTCCTCGATTGACCCTGTAGGTCTGGGGGGGACCGACTTGACTGTTGGCTGGACCCAGGATGCTCTGCTGATTCGATCAGTCTTTGATGACCTGCCCACCGATGTGGTTCTGCGTGTCTATTCTGGAGCGGGGAATGTCTCTGTATTCAATTTCACTCTCCCGGGTGGTGCTTTTTCCGACACCGATTACGTAGTGCCTTTCGCTGACTTTGTCATCGAGGCAGGCACCGGCGCTGATTTCACCCGGGCCGGTGCGATCTCCCTGTCAGTCGGGTCCAAAACCACCTCCCCCGACATTGTCCTCGATAGGCTTCAGACCACCTCGACCTTGACCACCACATTGGTGGATAGTTTGTGGCTTGATAACGACAGCGATGGTATCGCTGAACCGGGAGATATCATTCATTATACCGCGGTCGTATTGAATCCAGCGGATGACTATGGAGCATT
>CAZORO010000397.1:0-5581 GCA_964581845.1 uncultured bacterium | reverse complement strand
GAAACCACTCTGGCTTACCCCTGGATCGCGAGGCTCTACCCGGAGATCAAGTACATCTTCTGGATCCGCAATCCGCGTGACTGCATTCTGGGCAGCCATGTGACCGACGACTTACATGATTTCGCTTTGGAGTACCCCGCTACTGATGACATCCGGATGCAGCGGGCGATCTCCTGGAAATACCAGTACGATCTGGTCAAGGCGGTCCCAAGGCCCAAGCACTGGATCGAGATCCGTCTGGAGGATTTTGTTCTCAAGCAGGATGAAACCCTGGCGCGTCTGGAGGAGTTCATCGGCATCCCGATGGCGAAGATCCCGGTCAAGCGGGATCCCATCGGGCGATATCTTTCCGACACCGGGGTGAACTACCATGATTTCTTCGAACCAGCTATGAAGGAGTATGGCTACGAGATGCCTTAGGAACCCCGTTTCAGCGAACCTTTATGATATCTGGTGGTAGTTCTCCTCGATTTGCTTAAAGACTTCCTCGTAAAAATTCGAGGGATCCCCATCATCATGGGTGATAATCGCCAGGACCACATATTTGCCAAATTGACGAGTACCATGGGGCGCCAGGAAATCACCTGAGGTTTGGATCCTTTCCATACACAAGCGTACCTCGCTCCTGTCCCGGAATTTGAAAAAGTAAACCAGGCCTGAAACATCCCCTACATCCACCGACTGCATGTAAGCCCAGATATGCTTGTCATCCGTGATTTTCTGGAATCCAGGGCTGGTGAGCATGTGAATCTGAGGGAACACTATCTCAGAGTGAAGCTGGATATTATCCGCGGGACGAAGCACCACTTTTTCAATAGGCTCCCTTAAAGCGAGAAAAGCCTCGAACTCCGGGGAGGTTTTCATCACCTGAAGACAGAAAGCCAAACCAACCAGTAGAAGGATTACTTTCACACTACGCAACGTGGTGTGACGAGACTCACTGCTCTCCGATACGGGAACGAACGGTATTAGTTGTGAAATCATGGCAATAAAAGTTTCATACGGTCCTATATCAAGTCACTTCCGAGTCACAGGAGTCTTCCCGGATGATGGGAGACACAACAAGGACTCACTGATATAGACGATGATTCCCGATATAAAGTTAGAATTTCTTATTACAGAATCCGTGCCGCCGAGTGCGAGTATTTAGTAACTCGATTAAGATGAAGGACTTGTGAGGGGATTCAGAGGCCGATCCAAGATGGATATGAGCACATTTATGGCGGAAACCACCAAGAGATGGTGGGAATCACCTAATGAGGAGGGAGTGGGAGCCCGGGGCCCAGGATTGGAAATCCTAGGCTACACCAACCAAGTCCATTGGAAATGGACTGAAATGGACTGTTCTTTTGGAGCAAACTTTTTAAATGTAGTCGGGGATTACGAATCCCTGGCGAGTGGCGCCGTTTGCCTATCTCCTCTCTTCCGTTGAAACCTCTTGGATCCACACCATCAGCAGCCACTTTGAGATCTGGCCCGGTTCATTGGGGTAAGTCCCCCAACCGGGAAGGAGGAAAAACTTCCGCCACGTTCCCCCCGCGCAGGGCGACTCAGTTTCAGTGGATACATACACGCGTGGAATCCGGCATAACACCAACGCTTGACCGACCGAGGCAACTGAATTGAAGAGCGGCCCTCCGGTGACCCATTGGGCACGTTTCAGCCGGAACCTGAGACGGACGACTTGAACGGTTAGAAATACGAAAAGTGCAAAAGATCCCAAAACATGAATCACCAGTCCCCAACCCGCCGGAGTCAGTGGATGAACCGGAGGTTGGGGTTTCACTGCCTGTGAAGGAGCTGCGGCAGCGTAATTTTCGATCTCTAAAATATGGTATTGAAAACGGTCGATGGGACCGAAATCCACCTCGACCGCTGGAGGCGGCGGGAAAAGCCAGGCGAAGAGTCCATATCCCTCCATCCCCAAGGGTGGCAATAAAAATTTGAGCAACGCCACAAAGAGCAAAGCATAACGCCAATGGGGCGAAGCGCGCCTGAGTAGTGGAAGAACCGCCAGCACCAGCACAAGCAAGACCAGCCCCTGCCAGGTCGAATGCAGGCACCAGGACCACCACAAACGCGCACCCTGATTCCAGGAATCGATGATAGGACTCATCGTTGCCCGCCCCCCTTCTTCTCATGTTCCTCGATCAGACGTTTGAGGTCGTTGATCTCGCTCTTGGTAAGTTTCTTCTCATCCAGCAGGTACGACACGATGGGCAGCGGATTGCCCCCGAACACCCGTTCAAGCAGGTCCTTGACCACCCCACGGCGGAGCGCCCTGGCCTGGGCAGTCGGACGATAGAGGTAAGCCTTGCCGCCCGGAACCAGCGTATGCTCCAGATACCCCTTGGCCTCCAGACGGCGCACAAAGGTGATGACAGTCCCCGGCGCCCAGGGTTTGACCTTCAGGCTGGCCTCATAGATCTGGCCCGTCGTCCCTTCGCCCATATCGATGATGAGGCGCAGGACCTCCATCTCCGCATCGCTGACCTTAGGGGACATGAAAACTACCTCCTCGTGGATGTCATATACAAATGTAGATGACAATAATGGAGGTGTCAATAGAAAGATGTTAAATCGTGGTGGCCCCGGACCCCATGGAGGGACGCATTCCATCGCGTCCCGGTTCCATTCCGTCAACGTAGCTATCCCGAGGCTGGTTCCTCAAACGCTTGAAGATCATCCAGGCGTTTTACCTGACGTAGTTCCGGGAAACCCCAAGCCCAGAGCAGGGTGACCAGGAGTGTGCCCATCCCCCCCAGCACCACCGCTGGAACCAATCCGAAACACGCGGCCGTCACTCCCGATTCGAATTCACCGAGCTCATTGGAAGCGCCGATGAAAACCAGGTTAGCCGCCGCGACACGTCCCTGCATGGAATGCGGGGTTAGAAGCTGTACAAGGGTGTGACGGACGATCACGCTGACCATGTCAAAAGAGCCTAACAGAAACAAACAGAGTAGAGACAACGGGAAGCTGGTGGAAAGGCCGAAGATGATGGTGGCGGTTCCAAAACCAGCCACACACCACAACATGGCGGGTCCGGCGCGGCGCATGGGAGGAAGGTGCGCCACAGCCAGGGCTGTTAAGGCCGCGCCCACGGCCGGAGCGGAACGGAGTATACCCAATCCGATGGGACCGATCATGAGAATGTCTCTGGCGAATGCCGGCAGGAGCGCCACCGCGCCTCCCAAGAGCACCGCGAAAAGATCTAGCGAGATGGCTCCCAGGATGGCACGGCGGTCAAAGATATAATGCACTCCGGCCAGGACTGTTTTCCAAGAAATATCCTCCTTCTCCATCCTTCCGGTACGTGTGGCAATCGCGGCTGTTGAACAGAAGGAACATAACAGACAACAGGCTGTGAGCAGGTAAACAGCCATGGGACCGCCGCTGATGCTGTAGACCGCGCCGCCCATGCCTGGTCCCAGAATCACCGCCAGCTGCCAGATCGAGGAACTCCATGCCACCGCATTGCTGAAGTGCTCGGGAGGAACCAGCCGTGGCAGGAGCGCCTGGCTTGCGGGGCCCTGGAAAGCACGCGCGGGGCCAAGCAGGAAGAGCAGCATGTAAATCGGCCAAGGGCTGGCGAGGCCGTGAAAAGTCAGCAGAGCCAAGGTGAGCGCCCCGAGGGCTTGGGTCATCTCGCACACCATAATGATCCCACGCCGGTCAAAGCGGTCGGCCACATGACCCGCCAAGAGCGAGAAACCGGCGCCAGGCAGGAAGATGACCAAGCCGATAAAACCGAGATCCAATGGATTGGAGGTCATGTCATAGACCTGCCAGCCCACCGCCACCGAAAGCATCTGCCCTCCCGCGAATGTGAGAAAGCGTGAAATCTGAAAGAACCGGAAATCCGGATGTGTGAAAGCGATTCTGGGGTGAAGTTGGTCTGTCAAGGTCTTGAAGTGAATCTAGGGTACCGGGCGGAAGGGTGTCAATCCCGTAGAAAAGGTGGTGTGGTTGGAATGGAAGAGGAGTAGAATCTTGGAAGAGAGTGTGGAAAGAATTGGAGGTCCCTCTCATGACCACTGCATGGATCAAACCTGCCTCCTTCGCGGGACGATTCTATCCCGCCTCCAGGCGTGCCCTGGAGAAAGATCTAGATGAGTACGAAACGATGGCTCAGTCCATACCGGTCGAACCGCTCGGAAAGGTGGTGGGCATTGTTTCACCTCATGCCGGTTATATCTTCTCCGGTCCTACCGCCGCCGTGTCCTTCCATGCAGCGCGGGAATCGCAACCGGAGACCGTGGTGGTGCTGGGACTATCGCATCGGTCCCGCATTGAGGGCGTCTCGGTATTGATGGCATCGGCCTGCGAGACTCCCCTGGGCCAGGTGGAGTGCGACCTGGAGTTCGCGGAGGCATTGACTGGGAAACTCCCCTTCGCCTCCTCTCGCCGTGAAGCCCATCTCTGCGAGCACTCGGTCGAAACCCAGTTCCCCTTTATCCGCCGGACTTTTCCGGGGGCTCGAGTGGTTGAGATCCTGACGCAGGATGACTCACCTCCCATCCCGGAAAAGACAGGACAGGCGATCGCTCAGGTGGCGGAGGAACTGGGACGGAAGGTGTTGATTGTGGCCTCCACGGATCTCTCTCATTATCCCCCCAAGGATTTCGCGGAAAAGGTAGACCATGAGGCACTCAATTGGATCATCACTCTGGATCCGCCACAAGCAGAACAGGGGATCAACCAAATCGAGGCTCGTGGAGGGCCGAGCCTGCACTGCGCGGTGTGTAGCAAAGCGGCCGTGTTTTCCGGGATGTACGCCGCGATAGGCTTAGGAGCCAAGAAGGGAACCCTTTTGAACTACACCAACAGCGGCATGGGACCGCACGGGGAACCAGGGCGTGTGGTGGGGTATGGTGCGGTGGCGTGGACGGGGAACTAAAGATCCGGTAGAGGAAATCTAACAATGATTCCCCCATTCGGAGCTAATGGAAACCTACCGCATGGCTTGACGAAAGATGAGAAAAAGGGCAGATTCCCCATTCGTGGCGGAGCCGTGGCCCATTGCTCACCCAATGGGTGTTATTTCCCTCGCCTGCTCACAAGCAATAATCCACCAAGTGGTTTGCAAAAGAGTTGACGGCTTGAGTGGGTTATCTATATTCACTATAAGGAGAGCAGCGGATGCCCTCTGGAAAGAAGCGCAAGCGGATGAAGATGGCGACTCACAAACGCCGGAAACGCCTGCGCCGCGATCGTCACAAGAAGAAGAAGTAAAACGGAACGCGACAGAGCCAGACGGCTTCATCCTCGACCCCATTAACGTCTGGGGAATCCCTTCATTGTGGAAGGGCACGGCTCGTTGAGGAAAGGAGTCTGACGAATGGAGATAACCGAGGTAAGAGTCTATCCGGTGACACGCCCGGATGAACGCCTCCTCGCATACGCAACCCTGACCTTTGATGATGAATTCGTGGTCAGGGATCTGCGTATTATTCGCGGAAATGGTGGTGTCTTTGTTGCCATGCCGAGCCGTAAACGGCAGGATGGCACTTATTCGGACGTGGCTCACCCACTCAGACCAGAACTCCGTAAAAAGATCGAGGATCAGGTCCTCCACGCA
>CAZORO010000396.1:0-5582 GCA_964581845.1 uncultured bacterium | reverse complement strand
GTGTTCAGCCCCACCATGCAGAACCGCGCGCCTGACCAAGTACAGGCCACCGTTATTTTCTGGGGCGACGGTTCGCGCAAGTACGAACTGGACCAGAGGACCGTGCTCGACCAAACCGAAGGGACAACCCAACCCGAAATAGCGGACCTCAATCGTGATGGCGTGTTGGACATAGTTTCAGGTCATAGTGCCAATGCAGGCAAGGCTGTTGTCCACTACGGAGCGGGATCCCGTAGTTTTCCCGTCGACCGGCGCGAATTGCTGCCAGTGGAAAGCAGCAGCACCTGCAGCATTGCCGATCTCGACCAAGACGGATGGCTGGATCTTGTCTTCCCATCATACAAGTCAAAAGGACCACCAGTCAGCAGAGCAACTCGTTCCAGCCTTTACCTCGGCAGCCCGGAGGGTTTCAACGAAGAACGCCAGATCCGGCTGGAAACCAATTCCGCGGCGGGTTCTCTGGTGAGTGACTTTAACCAAGACGGTTATCCTGACGTATTTATCTATAATCATCGTCACGAAGGTGATCCCGAACGAACCAGGTTATTCGGGGATCACAAGACCGCTTCATTTCTCTATTGGGGGGGCCCCCAGGGATTTAATAAAAGCAGAAGAGACCTAATACCCGGCATGGGTGTCCACAATGACTCTGGAGTGGATATCGGCGACATTTACACGCGCCGCTTTTCCTACGCCTACATCTCTTCTCCACAGGCTACAGGGGGAGCCTCTTCTGGCCGCCTTTCCTGGTCGGGAGAAACTCCCCATCGAAGCAGCATCAAATTCCAGATCCGTACCTCAGACTCCGGAGCAGGACTCACCTCCTCTTTGTGGGGGGGGCCAGCGGCCCTGACTCTTACTTTTCGGAGAAGGGAACCCGCATTCAGATTCCAGAGGATGCATCTTGGATTCAGTACCGCGCTGTACTGGAATCCCACAACGGTGCATATACCTCAGTCCTTAAAGCCGTGGAGATTGAGTTCGATTGAGGCTGGGCGTCCGCCCAGAAGAATTGTCTACCACTTAAGGAAAATGCCGGTGTCTTACCTCCTCACAATCCTCAGTGTTACTATTGCTGTAGTTGCGCCGTTCTCTCCGGCGGAAGCTGCATCCACATGGACGGAGGACTCATTCGAGGAGTTTGTCGATGGAAGCTTCCCCGACGGTGGTGCCAATGCTTACGTCTCGGCTGCGGGACGAATTCAGATCGTGAATCGCTGGGACCTGAACAATGACGGCTTTTTGGACATTGTTCTTCCAAGCGGCCATGGACACACCGAGAAGGAAGATGCATTCCTGTACCTGAACAACGGGAAAGGGGATATAGAGGGGAGGTCGTTAATCAGGATTCCCACAAATGGCGGAATCGACGGGACAATCATTGACTTCAACAAGGATGGATGGAATGACCTGGCGATTTGCAACAACGACAACGGTTGCACTTATCAGACCGATACATACGTCTACTATGGTTCTGAGAAAGGTTTCTCTTCTGACTGGCGAACGATTCTGCCGACTGTCCGCGCAACGGCCCTCCTTGCCGAGGACTTCAATGGTGATGGTTGGAAGGATCTCTTTATCGCGAATGCGTGGCAAGAGGATTTCCTTGAGGATAAAGGAAAGCCGGCTAGCTTCATCTATTGGAACTCGGAGCAGGGATTCTCGAACGACAATCGGCGGTCTTTCTCTTTTGAAAGCGGCTCTGTTGAAGCTTGTACCGTTGGCGACATAGACTCCGACAACAGACCCGACCTGCTCCTCTGCAACGCTGGGAAGACCCTTCTGTATGCCTCTGGCACAAAGGCTTTGGAGGACGATCAGCCAATTGAGATCGGGCCTGCTGGTGGAACCATTGCCATCGGCGAGGTGAATGGCGATGGCAGGAAAGACCTCGCCATCGGAGGTAAGACTGAAGTCAAAATCTTGCTGGGCGGAAACTCCGGTTTACCGACCGAGGAAATGATTCTGGTTGAGGCTTCAGACCCAAGGGATATCCTGTTCTCCGATATTGATATAGATGGTGACGAGGATCTAATTGTCGCCAATTATTCACTTGCTGGAGGTGCCACCTGGGCCAAGTCGTATGTATATCTGAACGACAATGGCTCGTATCCGAAGGAACAAAGGATCGAATTGAGTACGATGGGAGCTTCCGCGGTGAGTGCGGCTGATCTGAATGGCGATAAATACCCGGAGCTGATCCTCAGCAACGAGCGTGTCACAAACCAGGCATGTATCCCTTCGTTCGTTTTCTGGAATATTAACGGAACCTTCCGCAATAACCATCACACGCAACTCGATACGCAAGGCGCGGTTGGAAATGCTGTTGCTGATGTCAACAAGGATGGGTGGCCCGATGTTGTCTTTTTCAACAGGGAGGGAAACTTCAGGGACGGTGCTTCTCAGACATACGTTTATTGGGGTGATGGAACGCGAAACTACACACCACAACGCTGTCTCGCAATTCCAACACATTACATGGGTGGTGGAACGCTGGCCGATTTGGACGACGACGGCTATGTGGACCTCTGTACCATACAAGGCCGTTTCATCAGCGGTGCTAATGAAGAGATATTTAACCGTGTGATTATTCTTTGGGGAGCGAAGGAGCCATTCCAACAGAGGACAAATCTCTCGATTGACCACGCGGGGAGCGGGATCGTGGCGGTAGACATTAATCGCGATGGCTATCTCGATCTTGTGTTAGGAGGCGAAGCTACTGGAAACGATAAGGAATTGAAAGGGATTGCAGTCTATTGGGGAGATCCCTCCGGGTTTTCCTACCTTAACAGAGGGATTATTCCGTTCCAGAAAGGCTCCGGCTTCCGAGTTCCGACTGTAGTTGATCTGGACAGTGACAGGATCCTGGACATGGTAACGCAGTTCGAAAACGGGAAACTCGAGGTCTTCCGAGGACAAAGCGATGGTCAGTTCTCCCTAGATCTCAACGCGAGTCTCGATTTCGGGACAAAGGATTTCTTCGGCTACATCAACCCAGCTGATCTCAACCGAGACGGACTGTTGGACTTGCTCTTGCCGGTACGCAGTAACGGTAGACGTACCGATACACCCTCGCATGTGTTGTATGCGCGTGCGAATGGTTTCACGCGCGAGAACTCAGAGGACCTCACAACGTATGCGGGAACCGATGCGTCGATCGCGGACCTCGACAAGGACGGCCGCCTGGACCTCGTGATGCCGAGCTATAAGGACAATTTCAAGCGAGATGTCCCCGCCTCCATCTACTGGGGTGGTGAAAAGGGTTTCACTGACTGCAAACCCACCCCGCTCGATACACACAGCTCTAATGGCACAGAGGTCGCGGACTTTGATGGTGACGGATGGCTTGATATCCTCATCATTAATCATTGTCAGGACGGTTCCACGATTACGCCTGGCCCCCAGAATCACATGACGCCATCCTATCTCTATTGGGGCGGCCCGGAGAAATTCTCTGGGACCCAACCAACGAAGCTTCCTAGCATCGGAGCCCACGCTTTCAATCCACATGACTTGGGTAATGCCTTCGATCGTGGCTTGTACGAAGACTACATCTCCTCCGCCCATCAGGTACCTGACACGGAGAAACCCTCGCGGCTTGAGTGGAAAGCGGAAACACCTTTCGGGACAAACGTTAAATTCCAACTTCGTACCTCGGACACCCAGGAAAGTCTCAAGAATGCACTTTGGAAAGGTCCCTCGGACAGCAAGGATTGGTACAAGACCAATCCAGCGGTTCTCACCAATGCCGAGGGGGCATGGATCCAATACCGTGTCAGACTTGAGACACCGAATGGTGCCGCATCTCCATTGCTGAGTTCTGTTTCGATCTTCTTTGAATAGACAAGGAAAAACCGCTCATGCTCGGTCTCACACCTCTCGACTACATTATCCTGGCCGGTTACTTCGCCATCGTTGTGCTTATCGGGGTTGTAAGTACCCGCCTGATCAAAAACCGTGAGGATTACCTCATGGGGGGAAGGCGTTTTGGCAAGACATTGATGATCTTCTTCGCTTTCGGGGCGGGTACCCACGCCGATAATGCCGTAGGCGTGGCGGCGCAGTCTTACAAATTCGGGCTATCAGGGATTTGGTATCAATGGATCATGCTCTTTACCCTCCCAATCGTCTGGTTGATCGCGCCGTATTTCCGGCGGGCGCGGGTTCTCACAACAGCCGATTTTTTTGAGAGGCGCTTTGGGCCGTCCTTCTCCATCGTCTACTCTTTCTTCGCTCTGTTCATCTGCATCACATTCACGAGTGTCATGCTCTATGGGTCCGCGAGGCTGGTCGAATCGTTAACAGGTAACGAGATTCACTGGAAGTCCATTATCTTGATTATCGGTGCCATCTCATTTTTCTATGGTATTGCGGGAGGTCTGATCGCGGCGGTTTGGAACGATTTCTTCCAGGGTGTTTTGACTATCGTGATGTCCCTGCTGATCATTCCATTTTTCTGGAACCACATAGGAGGTGTGGAAGGATTCAGGAACTCCCTTCCGGACAGCCATACGATTTTTCACTTGGTCTTGTCATCGGAAATGACGTTGTTCTGGATTGTGATGATGTCCATAAACTCTCTCGCATCCATGGTGGCTCAACCGCACATCATGTCCAATGCGGCGGCGGGCAAGAGCGAACTGGATAGCCGTATCGGCTTTGTAGGAGGGCTCATACTCAAGCGAATCATCACTGTTCCCTGGGCGTTGACGGGTGTAATGGCTATTGCCATGTACGGTTCGGCAAAGATCGAGCCTGATCATGCTTTCGGTTTAATGGCGCACGATCTACTCCCGGCCGGCTTCGCTGGACTGATGGTCGCATGCGTACTTGCCTCGGTGATGGACAACTGCGCAATCCTAATGCTGAGTTTCGCCGGTCTCTACAGCAATAACATCCACCGGAAACTCTGGCCGAACCTATCAGATGAAAAGACTCTTCTCAAGGTGAACCGCATCTCCTCGCTTGTGTTTGCAGCTATATCGATCCCCTTGGCTTACGTGTTTACAGATGTACCGGCGGCAATGCGGTTTACTTGGAACACAGTGCCATTGATGGGCATCCCCTTCTTCCTCGGCCTTTGGTGGCGGGGTGCCAACCGCTATGGGGCCTTCGCGGCGTTCTTCTTGGGTTTGGCGGCTATGTTGCTCGGTGTAACATACTTTAACTGGACCGGGGACGCGGGCCTACCCAAGAATATTCTATTCTTCCTCAGCATTGGTCTCCTCGGTGGCATCGTAACAAGCCTACTCACACAACCCGAAAGAAAGGCTGATGTTGACAGGTTTTTCCTTTTGATGAATACACCCATCGGCCAGGAGGAGCGGTTGCGAAACTCGGGTCTGGTCGAGGTACCGGGCACGGGTACTTTCGAGGCCGATCCCATGGCGGTGGAGAGGGAGATTCACATTTACGAAGAACCGTGGTTTTCGATAGGGGGTTTGGAGTTTACACGGCCCAACAAAGATACCGTGTGGGGAACAATCATCGTGACTCTAATTATGCTTGTAATGCTCGGTTCGGTGATCCTGCTAGCCGACTGGCTTTCCGGTGATCTGTAGTCAAGGACCGGCAAAGGGGAA